>NZ_JBOGBT010000036.1:0-63773 GCF_051656365.1 Silvania sp.
ACATGGGGCTGCCGTTCTCTCGCCTCGACAATGGCACAATTTATCAACGTCCGTTTGGCGGCCAGTCGAAGAACTTCGGCGGTGAGCAAGCGGCACGTACTGCGGCAGCGGCAGACCGTACCGGTCATGCGCTGTTGCACACGCTGTACCAGCAGAACCTGAAAAACCACACCACCATCTTCTCCGAGTGGTATGCGCTGGATCTGGTTAAAAACGAAGATGGCGCAGTGGTCGGGTGTACCGCCCTGTGTATCGAAACCGGTGAAGTGGTTTACTTCAAAGCCCGCGCCACCGTGCTGGCGACCGGCGGCGCAGGCCGTATTTACCAGTCCACCACTAACGCCCACATCAACACCGGTGACGGCGTCGGTATGGCGATCCGCGCTGGTGTGCCGGTGCAGGATATGGAGATGTGGCAGTTCCACCCAACCGGTATCGCCGGTGCGGGCGTGCTGGTGACAGAAGGCTGTCGCGGGGAAGGTGGCTACCTGCTGAACAAACACGGCGAGCGCTTTATGGAGCGTTATGCCCCGAATGCGAAAGACCTGGCGGGTCGTGACGTGGTGGCACGTTCCATCATGATCGAAATCCGTGAAGGTCGCGGCTGCGACGGTCCGTGGGGCCCGCATGCCAAACTGAAGCTCGACCATCTGGGTAAAGAGGTTCTGGAATCCCGCCTGCCGGGCATCCTGGAGCTGTCCCGTACCTTTGCTCACGTTGACCCGGTGAAAGAGCCGATTCCGGTTATCCCAACCTGCCACTACATGATGGGCGGAATTCCGACCAAAGTGAGCGGCCAGGCGCTGACCGTGAACGAGCAGGGCGAAGACGTGGTGATCCCGGGCCTGTTCGCGGTAGGTGAAATTGCCTGCGTATCGGTTCACGGTGCCAACCGTCTGGGCGGTAACTCGCTGCTCGACCTGGTGGTGTTTGGTCGTGCAGTCGGTCTGCATCTGCAGGAATCCATCGCCGAACAGGGCGACCTGCGTGATGCCACGGAAGCCAATATTGAGGCCTCTCTTGAACGTCTTAATCGCTGGAACGGTAACCGTAACGGCGAAGATCCGGTGGAAATCCGCAAAGCGTTGCAGGCGTGCATGCAGAACAACTTCTCGGTATTCCGCGAAGGTGATGCGATGGCGAAAGGGCTTGAAGAACTGAAAGTGATCCGCGAGCGTCTGAAAAATGCCCGTCTGGACGACACCTCCAGCGAATTCAACACCCAACGCGTCGAGTGCCTGGAGCTGGATAACCTGATGGAAACCGCCTTTGCAACAGCGGTCTCTGCAAACTTCCGTACCGAAAGCCGTGGCGCGCATAGCCGCTTCGACTTCCCGGAAAGGGACGATGAAAACTGGCTGTGTCATTCCCTGTATCTGCCAGAGTCGGAATCCATGACGCGACGTGAAGTCAACATGGAACCGAAACTGCGTCCGGCGTTCCCGCCGAAGATTCGTACTTACTAATGCGGAGACAGGATAATGAAACTCGAATTCTCAGTTTATCGTTATAACCCGGATGTAGATGACGCTCCGCATATGCAGGATTACACCCTGGAAGCGGAAGAAGGCCGTGACATGATGCTGCTGGATGCCTTAATGCAGCTGAAAGAAAAAGATCCGACACTGTCATTTCGTCGTTCCTGCCGTGAAGGGGTGTGTGGCTCCGACGGTCTGAACATGAATGGCAAAAACGGTCTGGCCTGTATCACCCCGATCTCCGCGCTCCAGCGTGCCGGTCAGAAAATCGTCATTCGCCCGCTGCCTGGCCTGCCAGTGGTGCGCGATTTGGTGGTGGACATGGGGCAATTCTATGCACAATATGAGAAGATTAAGCCTTACTTGTTGAATAATGGGCAAAATCCACCCGCTCGTGAGCATTTGCAGTCGCCCGAGCAGCGTGAAAAACTCGATGGCCTGTATGAGTGTATTCTCTGTGCATGTTGTTCGACGTCCTGCCCGTCATTCTGGTGGAACCCGGACAAGTTTGTCGGCCCGGCTGGTCTGCTGGCCGCGTATCGCTTCCTGATTGACAGCCGCGATACCGAAACCGACAGCCGTCTTGAAGGGCTGAGTGATGCTTTCAGCGTATTCCGCTGCCATAGCATCATGAACTGCGTCAGTGTATGTCCGAAGGGGCTGAACCCGACGCGCGCCATCGGCCACATTAAGTCGATGCTGTTGCAGCGCAGTGCCTGAGTAACAAGAGGGGAGCGCGTTTCCCCTCACCCAGACCCTCTCCCCACAGGGGAGAGGGGATAGATTGCAGAAACCTTTAAAAACTGCCCTGAACTACTCTGAAGTCCAGACAGTTTCTAAAGGTTCCTTCGCGGGCCGCACAAGAGCTCGCAGGTGAACCCCGGCACGTACACGCGGTGTACGTGGTAGTTTCTACGGCGAAATAAGCATAAACATGCTTAAGGGATCACGATGCAGAACGGCGCAATGAAAGCCTGGCTGGACTCTTCTTTCCTCTCTGGTGCGAACCAAAGCTGGATTGAGCAGCTCTATGAAGACTTCTTAACCGATCCTGACTCAGTGGACGCTAACTGGCGTTCCATGTTCCAGCAGTTACCTGGAACGGGAGTCAAACCGGATCAATTCCATTCCAAAACACGTGATTATTTCCGTCGTCTGGCGAAGGATGCCTCACGTTACTCTTCCGCCATTTCTGACCCTGACACCAACGCGAAGCAGGTTAAAGTCCTGCAGCTGATCAACGCCTATCGTTTCCGCGGCCATCAGCATGCGAACCTCGATCCACTGGGATTGTGGCAGCAGGAGCGCGTGGCGGATTTAGACCCGGCTTATCACGATCTGACCGAAGCTGATTTCCAGGACAGCTACAACGTGGGTTCTTTCGCTATCGGCAAAGACACGATGAAGCTGGGCGAACTGCTGGAAGCGCTGAAGCAAACCTACTGCGGGTCGATAGGTGCGGAATACATGCACATCACCTCAACCGAAGAGAAACGCTGGATCCAACAGCGCATCGAGTCGGTTGCCGGTAAATCCACCTTCAATGCCGATGAGAAGAAACGCTTCCTCAACGAACTGACCGCAGCTGAAGGGCTGGAGCGCTACCTTGGCGCCAAATTCCCGGGGGCAAAACGCTTCTCGCTGGAAGGCGGCGATGCGCTGGTGCCGATGCTGAAAGAGCTGATCCGCCATGCGGGCAACAGCGGCACCCGTGAAGTGGTGCTGGGTATGGCGCACCGTGGTCGTCTGAACGTACTGATCAACGTGCTGGGTAAAAAGCCGCAGGATCTGTTCGACGAGTTCGCGGGCAAACATAAAGAACACCTCGGTACCGGTGACGTGAAGTACCACATGGGCTTCTCATCGGATATCGAAACTAAAGGCGGCCTGGTTCACATGGCGCTGGCGTTTAACCCGTCGCACCTTGAGATCGTCAGCCCGGTCGTTATCGGCTCCGTGCGCGCGCGTCTGGACCGTCTGGACGAGCCAAGCAGCAATAAAGTGCTGCCAATCACCATTCACGGTGATGCGGCGATCACCGGTCAGGGCGTGGTTCAGGAAACGCTGAACATGTCCAAAGCGCGGGGTTACGAAGTGGGCGGTACCGTTCGCATCGTGATCAACAACCAGGTGGGCTTCACCACCTCGAATCCGCTGGATGCGCGTTCCACCCCGTACTGCACCGACATTGGTAAAATGGTGCAGGCGCCGATCTTCCACGTGAATGCGGATGACCCGGAAGCGGTCGCATTTGTTACCCGTCTGGCGCTGGACTTCCGTAACACCTTTAAGCGTGATGTGCTTATCGATCTCTTCTGCTACCGCCGTCATGGCCATAACGAAGCGGACGAGCCAAGTGCAACTCAGCCACTGATGTACCAGAAAATCAAAAAGCATCCGACTCCGCGCAAAATCTATGCTGACAAGCTGGAAGCGGACAAGATCGTCACGCTGGAAGATGCGACCGAGATGGTCAATCTGTACCGTGACGCGCTGGATGCAGGCGAATGTGTGGTGAAAGAGCTGCGACCGATGAACATGCACTCCTTTACCTGGTCGCCGTACCTCAACCACGACTGGGATGAGAGCTACCCGAACAAGGTCGAGATGAAGCGTCTGCAGGAGCTGGCGAAACGCATCAGCACCGTACCAGAAGCTATCGAAATGCAGTCCCGTGTGCAGAAAATCTACACTGACCGTCAGTCGATGGCGGCTGGCGAGAAGCTGTTTGACTGGGGCGGTGCAGAAAACCTGGCCTACGCAACACTGGTTGACGAAGGCATTCCGGTGCGTCTGTCGGGCGAAGATGCGGGCCGCGGCACCTTCTTCCACCGTCACGCCGTGGTGCACAACCAGACCAACGGTTCAACCTACACCCCGCTGCAGCACGTGCATAACGGTCAGGGCCAGTTCAAGGTCTGGGACTCCGTGCTGTCTGAAGAAGCGGTGCTGGCATTCGAATACGGTTACGCCACCGCAGAACCGCGCACCCTGACCATCTGGGAAGCGCAGTTCGGTGACTTTGCCAACGGTGCGCAGGTGGTTATCGACCAGTTCATCAGCTCCGGCGAGCAGAAGTGGGGCCGTATGTGTGGCCTGGCGATGCTGCTGCCGCACGGCTATGAAGGGCAGGGCCCGGAGCACTCCTCCGCCCGTCTCGAGCGATATCTGCAACTGTGCGCCGAGCAGAACATGCAGGTTTGTGTTCCGTCTACCCCGGCACAGGTTTATCACATGCTGCGTCGTCAGGCGCTGCGCGGGATGCGCCGTCCGCTGGTGGTGATGTCTCCGAAATCACTGCTGCGTCATCCGTTAGCCGTGTCTACGCTGGATGAGCTGGCAAACGGCACCTTCATGCCAGCGATTGGCGAGATTGATGACCTGGATCCGCAGGCGGTGAAACGCGTGGTGATGTGTTCTGGTAAGGTTTATTACGATCTGCTGGAGCAGCGTCGCAAGAATGGCCAGAAAGATGTCGCTATTGTGCGTATCGAGCAGCTGTATCCGTTCCCGCATCAGGCGATGCAGGAAGCGTTAAAACCTTATGCTCACGTGCATGATTTTGTCTGGTGCCAGGAAGAGCCCCTCAACCAGGGCGCATGGTACTGTAGCCAGCATCATTTCCGTGAAGTGATTCCATTTGGGTCCGCTCTGCGTTACGCAGGTCGCCCGGCCTCTGCCTCTCCGGCGGTAGGATATATGTCCGTTCACCAGAAGCAGCAGCAAGATCTGGTCAATGACGCGCTGAACGTCGATTAATTAAAGGATAAATAATGAGTAGCGTAGATATTCTTGTTCCCGACCTGCCTGAGTCCGTTGCCGATGCAACCGTTGCGACCTGGCACAAAAAACCGGGCGATGTCGTCAAGCGTGACGAAGTGCTGGTAGAAATCGAAACTGACAAAGTGGTACTGGAAGTACCGGCTTCGGCGGATGGCATTCTGGATGCAGTCCTGGAAGATGAAGGCACTACCGTGACCTCTCGCCAGATCCTCGGTCGCCTGCGTGAAGGCAACAGCGCGGGCAAAGAGTCCAGCGCAAAAACTGAAGAGAAAGCGTCTACGCCGGCCCAGCGCCAGCAGGCTTCTTTGTCCGAGCAGAACAACGATGCCCTGAGCCCGGCGATCCGTCGCCTGCTGGCAGAGCACAACCTTGACGCGGCGGCCATTAAAGGCACCGGCGTTGGCGGCCGTCTGACCCGTGAAGATGTGGATAAACATCTGGCTAAAGCCCCGGCGCAAGCCGAAGCTAAAGCCCCGGCTGCAGCAGCTCCGACTGCACAGCCTGCTCTGGGCGCGCGCAGCGAAAAACGCGTTCCGATGACTCGTCTGCGTAAGCGTGTGGCTGAGCGTCTGCTGGAAGCGAAAAACTCCACCGCGATGCTGACCACCTTCAACGAAGTCAACATGAAGCCAATCATGGACCTGCGTAAGCAGTACGGTGACGCGTTTGAGAAACGTCACGGTATCCGTCTGGGCTTTATGTCCTTCTACGTCAAAGCGGTTGTTGAAGCGCTGAAACGCTACCCGGAAGTTAACGCCTCTATCGATGGCGAAGATGTGGTGTATCACAACTACTTCGACGTCAGCATGGCGGTATCTACCCCGCGCGGCCTGGTGACCCCGGTTCTGCGTGACGTGGATACCCTGGGCATGGCGGACGTTGAGAAAGGCATTAAAGAGCTGGCACTGAAAGGCCGCGACGGCAAGCTGACCGTTGAAGATCTGACCGGCGGTAACTTCACCATTACCAACGGCGGCGTATTCGGTTCGCTGATGTCTACCCCGATCATCAACCCACCGCAGAGCGCCATCCTGGGCATGCACGCCATCAAAGATCGTCCGATGGCGGTTGACGGTAAAGTCGAGATCCTGCCGATGATGTATCTGGCGCTCTCTTACGATCACCGTCTGATCGATGGCCGCGAGTCCGTGGGCTTCCTGGTGGCAATTAAAGAGCTGCTGGAAGATCCGACCCGTCTGCTGCTGGACGTATAGTTTTCGTAGTCTTGCCCGGCGGCGCGTTGTCAGCCGGGCCTATAAAAGCATGACCTCACGATTACCCTGAAGGATGGATAGAACACATGAACTTACATGAATATCAGGCTAAACAGCTGTTTGCCCGGTATGGCTTACCGGCTCCGGTGGGTTATGCCTGCAATACCCCACGTGAAGCAGAAGAAGCCGCATCAAAAATCGGCGCGGGTCCTTGGGTTGTTAAATGTCAGGTTCACGCTGGTGGCCGCGGTAAAGCGGGTGGTGTGAAGGTCGTTAACAGTAAAGAAGAGATCCGCGCATTTGCTGAGCATTGGCTGGGCAAACGTCTGGTGACCTACCAGACAGACGCAAGCGGCCAGCCGGTTAACCAGATCCTGGTTGAAGCGGCGACCGACATTGCAAAAGAACTGTACCTCGGCGCAGTGGTAGACCGTAGCTCCCGTCGCGTGGTGTTTATGGCCTCTACCGAAGGCGGCGTGGAAATCGAAAAAGTGGCGGAAGAGACCCCGCACCTGATCCACAAAGTGGCTATCGATCCGCTGGCAGGCCCAATGCCTTACCAGGGACGCGAGCTGGCATTCAAACTGGGTCTGGAAGGCAAGCTGGTTCAGCAGTTCACTAAGATCTTCATGGGTCTGGCAAACATCTTCCTGGAGCGCGACCTGGCGCTGATCGAAATCAACCCGCTGGTGATCACTAAGCAGGGCGATCTGATCTGCCTCGACGGCAAGCTGGGCGCTGACGGCAATGCGCTGTTCCGCCAGGCGGATCTGCGCGAAATGCGCGACCAGTCTCAGGAAGATCCACGTGAAGCGCAGGCTGCACAGTGGGAACTGAACTACGTGGCACTCGATGGCAACATCGGTTGCATGGTTAACGGTGCGGGCCTGGCAATGGGCACCATGGACATCGTTAAGCTGCACGGCGGTGAGCCGGCCAACTTCCTCGACGTAGGCGGTGGCGCAACCAAAGAGCGCGTAACCGAAGCCTTCAAAATCATTCTCTCCGATGACAACGTCAAAGCCGTTCTGGTTAACATCTTCGGCGGCATCGTGCGTTGCGACCTGATCGCTGACGGTATCATCGGTGCGGTAGAAGAAGTGGGCGTTAACGTCCCGGTGGTGGTGCGTCTGGAAGGTAACAACGCTGAACTCGGCGCGAAAAAACTGGCTGACAGCGGCCTGAATATTATTGCAGCGAAAAGTCTGACGGATGCCGCTCAGCAGGTAGTTGCCGCAGTGGAGGGGAAATAATGTCCGTTTTAATTAATAAAGACACGAAGGTCATCTGCCAGGGCTTTACCGGCAGCCAGGGTTCATTCCACTCTGAGCAGGCGATTGCATACGGTACGCAAATGGTTGGCGGCGTCACCCCAGGCAAAGGCGGCACCACGCATCTGGGCCTGCCGGTGTTCAACACCGTGCGTGAAGCTGTAGAAGCGACAGGCGCTACCGCGACCGTTATCTACGTTCCGGCTCCGTTCTGTAAAGACTCCATTCTGGAAGCGATCGACGCAGGCATCAAACTGATCATCACCATCACCGAAGGCATCCCGACGCTGGATATGCTGACCGTGAAAGTGAAGCTGGATGAAGCAGGCGTACGCATGATTGGCCCGAACTGCCCAGGTGTGATCACCCCAGGCGAATGTAAAATCGGCATCATGCCGGGTCACATTCACAAGCCGGGCAAAGTGGGCATTGTTTCCCGCTCCGGTACGCTGACCTATGAAGCGGTTAAGCAGACCACCGACTACGGTTTCGGCCAGTCCACCTGTGTGGGCATCGGCGGCGACCCGATCCCGGGCTCTAACTTCATCGACATCCTGAAGCTGTTCCAGGAAGATCCGCAGACTGAAGCCATCGTGATGATCGGTGAAATCGGCGGTAGCGCAGAAGAAGAAGCGGCTGCGTACATTAAAGATCACGTTACCAAACCGGTTGTAGGCTACATCGCCGGTGTAACGGCGCCGAAAGGCAAACGTATGGGCCACGCGGGCGCTATCATCGCGGGCGGCAAAGGCACTGCGGACGAGAAGTTCGCAGCGCTGGAAGCAGCAGGCGTGAAAACCGTTCGCAGCCTGGCGGATATCGGCGAAGCGCTGAAATCCATCATTAAGTAAATCCTCTCTGCTCCCCGTGCGGGGAGCTTTGACATAATAATGTCTGTTTCGACATGGTTGGCCATCGTAAGGTGGCCTTTTTTTATTTTTGCCCGCTAACAAAATGATAACAGTGCGGTGTTAAGTCTAATGGAATTAAAAGTAAAATATTTGTTATTAAAACTTCAGATATAAGCAAACTGGAAACTTGCTGGTAAGTTACTACGCTTAATGGTTTGCCTTTTATTAAAATACTTCGCCCACCTCACGTTAATTTAAATCACCTTTATTTATATTTCAGAGCTGATTCAATAACCATTGGCGCATAACGCCAACATAAAGTTAACAAAAAAATCATCAGATTTACCATCAAGAAACACCTTTAACACCACGGCTCAAGATTGATTTATATCAATATTTAATGCCTGGAAAAGGGCTTCAAAAGACGTTAAATTGTTCCCGATCAAACTGGTCGAAAAGTGATAAATTCGCTATATGTTGATCACCGTCGTAAAACGTCAATCTCTTTCAATAAAAACCTGTTTATTGTAAGGGCTTTGCAGCGTAATATATTTGCGGGATCAATTTGAGTTTTTTATTAACGCATCTGTAACCTTTCATCATGGCTTTTTCCTCCTGCGAAGATGAAGTAAAGAAGAAAGGGTGCTGATAACTTTTGTATTGGGGCATGTGTGTGAATCCTTTCTAACGGGGTTCATTCTCGGAGTCTTCATGCGATGAGCAAGGAGTCATGATGTTAGATGTAGTCGAACTGTCGCGCTTACAGTTTGCCTTGACCGCGATGTACCACTTCCTGTTTGTGCCACTGACGCTCGGTATGGCGTTCCTGCTGGCCATCATGGAAACGGTGTACGTCCTTTCCGGCAAACAGATTTATAAAGATATGACCAAATTCTGGGGCAAGTTGTTTGGTATCAACTTCGCTCTGGGTGTGGCAACCGGCCTGACCATGGAGTTCCAGTTCGGAACTAACTGGTCCTACTATTCCCACTACGTCGGGGATATCTTCGGTGCGCCGCTGGCCATTGAAGGTCTGATGGCCTTCTTCCTCGAATCCACCTTTGTAGGTCTGTTCTTCTTCGGCTGGGATCGTCTGAGTAAAGTTCAGCACATGGCGGTGACCTGGCTGGTCGCGTTGGGCTCCAACCTGTCCGCACTGTGGATCCTGGTGGCCAACGGCTGGATGCAGAACCCGATCGCGTCTGACTTCAACTTCGAAACCATGCGTATGGAGATGGTCAGCTTCTCCGAACTGGTGCTGAACCCGGTCGCCCAGGTGAAATTCGTTCACACTGTGGCGTCTGGCTATGTCTGCGGCGCGATGTTCGTGCTGGGCATCAGCGCCTACTACATGCTGCGTGGCCGTGACTTCGCCTTTGCAAAACGCTCTTTCGCCATCGCTGCAAGCTTTGGTATGGCGGCAATCCTCTCCGTTATCGTGCTGGGTGATGAATCCGGTTACGAAATGGGTGACGTGCAGAAAACCAAACTGGCCGCTATCGAAGCCGAATGGGAAACCCAACCGGCTCCGGCGGCGTTCACCCTGTTTGGTATTCCTGACCAGGATGCGCAGGAAAACCACTTTGCGATTCAGATCCCTTACGCGCTGGGCATCATTGCCACCCGCTCTGTGGACACGCCGGTTATCGGACTGAAAGATCTGCTGGTGCAGCATGAAGAACGTATCCGTAACGGGATGAAAGCTTATTCCCTGCTGGAGCAACTGCGTTCAGGTACCACCGACCCGTCCGTACGCGATCAGTTTAACGACGTGAAGAAGGACCTGGGTTACGGTCTGCTGCTGAAACGCTATACCCCGAACGTCTCTGACGCGACGGAAGCGCAAATTCAAATGGCAACCAAAGACTCGATTCCACGCGTG
Organism: Silvania sp.; assembly: GCF_051656365.1. Classification (NCBI taxonomy): domain Bacteria; kingdom Pseudomonadati; phylum Pseudomonadota; class Gammaproteobacteria; order Enterobacterales; family Enterobacteriaceae; genus Silvania; species Silvania sp. Next base: position 10,480 of record NZ_JBOGBT010000036.1, read on the forward strand.
GCGCCGTTGTACTTTGCTTTCCGTATCATGGTTGGCTGCGGCATCATCATGCTGTTGATCATTGGCGCCTCCTTCTGGTCGGTGATTCGTAACCGTATCGGCCAGCGTAAGTGGCTGCTGCGTGCGGCGCTGTATGGTATGCCATTACCGTGGATCGCCATCGAGTCCGGCTGGTTTGTTGCAGAGTATGGCCGTCAGCCATGGGCGATCGGTGAGGTACTACCAACCGCTGTGGCGAACTCGTCTCTGACAGCCGGCGATCTGATTTTCTCGATGTTGCTGATTTGCGGTCTGTACACCCTGTTCCTGGTGGCTGAATTGTTCCTGATGTTCAAATTCGCACGCCTTGGTCCAAGCAGCCTGAAAACCGGTCGCTACCACTACGAGCAGTCCACCGTGGCTTCTCAGCCGGCACGCTAAGACAGGAGTCGTCAAATGATCGATTATGAAGTATTGCGTTTTATCTGGTGGCTACTGATCGGTATTCTGCTGATTGGTTTTGCGGTCACTGACGGTTTCGACATGGGGGTGGGCATGCTCACCCGCTTCCTCGGTCGTAATGATACCGAGCGTCGAATTATGATTAACTCCATCGCCCCGCACTGGGACGGTAACCAGGTGTGGCTGATCACCGCTGGCGGCGCGCTGTTCGCGGCCTGGCCAATGGTTTATGCCGCGGCATTCTCTGGTTTCTACGTGGCGATGATTCTGGTGCTGGCCGCGTTGTTCTTCCGTCCGGTAGGCTTTGACTACCGCTCGAAGATTGAAGATCCACGCTGGCGCAACATGTGGGACTGGGGCATCTTCATCGGCAGCTTCGTGCCGCCGCTGGTGATTGGCGTGGCGTTCGGCAACCTGCTGCAGGGCGTGCCGTTCCACCTCGATGAATATATGCGCCTGTACTACACCGGCAACTTCTTCCAGCTGCTGAACCCGTTTGGTCTGCTGGCAGGTGTCGTCAGCGTGGCGATGATCCTGACCCAGGGCGCGACCTATTTGCAGATGCGTACCGTGGGCGAACTTCATCTGCGCTCTCGTGCGGTTTCTCAGGTTGCGGCGCTGGTTACCTTGGTGGGCTTCGCACTGGCTGGCGTCTGGGTGATGTTCGGCATCGACGGTTATGTCGTGACCTCGGCGATTAACCACGCTGCGCCGTCGAACCCGCTGACCAAAGAAGTGGCGCGTCAGGCTGGTGCATGGCTGGTGAACTTCAATAACATGCCAGCGCTGTGGGCTATCCCTGCACTGGGCGTTGTGCTGCCGCTGCTGACCCTGCTGACCTCTCGCATGGAAAAAGGCGCATGGGCGTTCGTCTTCTCTTCATTGACGCTGGCGTGCATCATCCTGACGTCCGGTATCGCGATGTTCCCGTTCGTGATGCCTTCCAGCACCATGATGAATGCGAGCCTGACCATGTGGGATGCCACCTCTAGCCAGATGACGCTGAATCTGATGACCTTCGTGGCGGCCGTGTTCGTACCGATTATTCTGGCCTACACCGCCTGGTGTTACTGGAAAATGTTCGGTCGTATCACGAAAGAACATATCGAAAGCAATACCCACTCTATGTATTAAGGAAGGAGCTGAATATGTGGTATTTCGCATGGATTTTAGGAACGCTTCTGGCCTGTGCATTTGGAGTGATTACCGCCCTGGCGCTTGAGCACGTGGAAGCGGCTAAAGCAGGTGAAGAAAAACACTGATGAATATTATCGCAACGTTGTATGCGGTAATGGACAAGCGCCCGTTAAGGGCGCTTTCCTTAGTGATGGCCTTACTGCTGGCGGGTTGTATCTTCTGGGATCCGTCGCGCTTTGCGGCGAAGACCAGCGAGCTGGAAATCTGGCACGGCTTCCTCATGATGTGGGCGGTCTGTGCCGGGGTGATCCACGGCGTAGGTTTTCGTCCGAAAGCCGTTCACTGGCAGGGCATCTTCTGTCCGCTGATTGCCGATATCATTTTACTGGTCGGTCTGATTTTCTTTTTCAACTGAATAAGAATCATCCGTTAAAATTATGGGCTTACCCTGGCCCATAAATATTTACTCTCCGTTTACCTTCTCCCATTCCAAACCACCTTTCCCGCGCGTATAGTAACGACGTTTAAAAGCGCTAACTTTTGTTGCATTACCGGGATGTAAAGTGAATACAACGCTGTTTCGATGGCCGGTTCGTGTCTACTACGAAGACACTGATGCCGGTGGTGTGGTTTATCACGCCAGCTACGTTGCTTTTTATGAACGGGCACGCACTGAGATGCTGCGCCATCATCACTTCAGCCAGCAGGTTTTGTTGGCGGAGCGCGTTGCCTTCGTGGTACGCAAGATGACGCTGGAGTATTTTGCACCTGCCAGACTCGACGATATGCTCGAAGTCCAAACGGAAATAACATCAATGCGCGGAACCTCACTGGTTTTCACGCAGCGGATCGTCAATGCAGAGAACCAGGTACTGAACGAAGCTGAAGTCCTGATTGTTTGTGTTGATCCACTCATCATGAAGCCTCGTGCGCTTCCTAAGTCTATTGTCGCGGAGTTTAAGCAGTGACTGACATGAATATCCTTGATTTGTTCCTGAAGGCTAGCCTTCTGGTTAAACTTATCATGTTCATTTTGATTGGCTTTTCAATCGCATCCTGGGCCATCATCATCCAGAGAACCCGTATCCTCAATGCGGCAACCCGTGAAGCGGAAGCCTTTGAAGATAAGTTCTGGTCTGGTATCGAACTTTCACGTTTGTACCAGGAGAGCCAGGGACGCCGTGAGAACCTTTCCGGCTCCGAGCAAATGTTCTATAGCGGCTTTAAAGAGTTCGCCCGTTTGCACCGTGCCAACAACCATGCGCCTGAAGCGGTCGTTGAAGGGGCGGCACGTGCCATGCGCATCTCAATGAACCGTGAGCTGGAAACGCTGGAAACGCATATTCCGTTCCTCGGCACCGTGGGTTCCATCAGTCCGTACATCGGTCTGTTTGGTACCGTCTGGGGGATCATGCATGCCTTTATCGCCCTGGGTGCGGTAAAACAGGCGACGCTGCAAATGGTGGCACCGGGTATCGCAGAAGCGCTGATCGCGACCGCTATTGGTCTGTTCGCCGCCATTCCAGCGGTTATGGCGTATAACCGCCTGAACCAGCGTGTGAACAAACTGGAACTGAATTACGACAACTTTATGGAAGAGTTCACCGCGATTCTGCACCGCCAGGCGTTTACCAGCACCGAGAGCAACAAGGGGTAAACCATGGCCAGACAGCGTGGACGGGGTCGTCGTGAACTAAAGTCCGAAATCAACATTGTACCGCTGCTGGACGTTTTGCTGGTGTTGCTGCTGATTTTCATGGCAACAGCGCCAATCATTACGCAGAGCGTTGAGGTTGATCTGCCGGATGCGACAGAATCCCAGGCCGTAAGCAGCAATGACAACCCACCGGTTATCATTGAAGTTTCCGGAGTAGGGCAGTACAGCGTGGTGGTTGAAAAAGATCGTCTGGATCAACTGCCGCCGGAGCAGGTCATTGCCGAAGCGCAACGACGTCTGCAGGCGGATCCGAAAACGGTCTTCTTGATCGGTGGTGCTAAAGACGTGCCTTACGATGAAATCATTAAAGCGCTGAACCTGTTGCATAGCGCAGGCGTCAAGTCAGTTGGCTTGATGACGCAGCCTATTTGATCATCTGCGTACACAACAGAGTTTTTGGGAACCCATAGTGTCAAAGGCAACCGAACAAAACGATAAGCTTAAACGGGCGATAATTGTCTCTGCCGTGCTGCATATCATTCTTTTTGCGGCACTGATCTGGAGTTCGTTCGATGAGCATATGGATGCTGCTGCGGGCGGAGGAGGCGGTTCATCCATCGATGCCGTGATGGTCGATCCCGGTGCGGTGGTGCAGAACTATAACCGTCAGCAGCAACAGCAGGCGAGTGCAAAACGTGCTGAAGAGCAACGCGAAAAACAGGCGCAACAGCAAGCGGAAGAGCTGCGTGAAAAGCAGGCCGCCGAGCAGGAACGTCTGAAGCAGCTCGAGAAAGATCGTTTGCAGGCCCAGGAAGCGGCGAAAGAGCAGGCGGAGCAGCAGAAGCAGGCTGAAACCGCGGCGAAGAAAGCGCAGGAGCAGCAAAAGCAGGCGGAAGAAGCTGCAGCGAAAGCGGCAGCGGACGCAAAAGCGCAGGCTGATGCGCAGGCGAAGCAAGCAGCCGATGCTGCGAAGCAAGCCGCTGAAGCTGCGAAAAAAGCGGCCGCCGATGCGCAAAAAGTCGCGGAAGCTGCAGCCGCGAAAGCCGCTGCTGATGCACAGAAGAAAGTAGAAGCAGAGGCTGCTAAAAAAGCCGCTGCTGACGCGCAGAAAAAAGCCGAAGCTGACGCCGCCAAAAAAGCGGCTCAGGAGGCTGAGAAGAAAGCCACTGCCGAGGCGGCTAAAAAGGCTGCAGCAGCAGAAAAAGCCGCTGCGGACAAAGCGGCTGCTGAACAAGCCGCGGCTGATAAAAAGGCCGCTGCAGCAGAAAAAGCAGCTGCTGATAAAAAAGCCGCTGCTGCAGAAAAAGCTGCCGCCGACAAGAAAGCCGCTGCTGACAAGGCTGCTGCTGAAAAAGCCGCTGCCGGTAAAGCCGCCGCAGCCAAGAAAGCGGCTGCTGAAAAAGCGGCCGCGTCGGACGTTGACGACCTGTTCGGTGATTTAAGTTCAGGTAAGAATGCGCCGAAAGGCAGCAACAGCGGTAGCGCAGGGGGTGCTTCTCCTGCTAAAGGAAGTAAGCCGGGGCAGGGCGGTGCATCTCAGGCGGAGATTGCCTCGTATATTGCACAGGTTCAGGCCGCCATTCGTGGGCATCTGTACGACTGGGATAGCTTCCAGGGGAAAACCTGTACGTTACGCGTCAATCTGAGCGCGGATGGGACTATCCTTAGCGTCAAGCAAGAGGGTGGCGATCCGGCATTCTGTCAGCAGATGCTGTCTGCAACCAGCAGGATGACTAAGTTCCCGAAACCGCCTTCTCAGGCTGTGTTTGAAACGTTCAAAAACGCACCACTGGACTTCAAGCCATAAGTTATATTTTCCCCGTGCAAACGGGGAAAATAGACCCGGTTAGAGTCACAGAGTTCTGGTAGTTTTGTCGAATTGAGTTTGTTAACATTCTGCTAAATTATCGCGGGTAAGGTTACCCGGGTATGGGAGACATGATGAAGCAGGCATTACGTGTTGCAGTAAGTTTCTTTATGCTGTGGGCAGCCGTGCTGCACGCAGAAGTGCGTATCGAGATCACCCAAGGGGTGGACTCGGCGCGTCCGATTGGCGTGGTTCCGTTCCAGTGGGCAGGCCCTGGTGCAGCACCTGAAGACGTGGGTGGCATCGTTGCTGCTGACCTGCGTAACAGCGGTAAATTTAATCCGTTAGACCGTTCTCGTCTGCCGCAGCAGCCGGGCACTGCCGCCGAGTTGCAGCCTGCAGCATGGTCTGCGCTGGGTATTGATGCCGTGGTCGTGGGTCAGGTTACCCCGAACGCGGACGGCGGTTACACCGTGGCCTACCAGCTGGTAGACACCGGTGGCGCACCGGGTACCGTACTGGCGCAGAACAGCTACAAAGTGAACAAGCAGTGGCTGCGCTATGCCGGTCACACCGCCAGTGATGAAGTGTTCGAGAAGCTGACCAGCATTAAAGGCGCTTTCCGTACCCGTATCGCTTACGTTGTGCAGACCAACGGTGGTCAGTTCCCGTATGAACTGCGCGTGTCTGACTACGATGGTTACAACCAGTTCACCGTTCACCGTTCACCACAGCCGCTGATGTCACCGTCCTGGTCTCCGGACGGCTCTAAACTGGCTTACGTTACCTTCGAAAGCGGGCGTTCTGCGCTGGTTATCCAGACACTGGCGAATGGCGCAGTGCGTCAGGTTGCTTCATTCCCACGTCACAACGGCGCACCGGCGTTCTCGCCTGACGGTTCCAAACTGGCGTTTGCCCTGTCGAAAACCGGTAGCCTGAACCTGTACGTGATGGATATCGGCTCCGGCCAGATCCGCCAGGTCACTGATGGTCGCAGCAACAACACCGAACCAACCTGGTTCCCGGACAGCCAGAACCTGGCGTTTACCTCTGACCAGGCCGGTCGTCCGCAAGTGTATAAAGTTAATGTTAACGGCGGTGCTCCGCAGCGTATCACCTGGGAAGGTTCACAGAACCAGGATGCTGACGTCAGTGCTGACGGTAAATTTATGGTAATGGTCAGCTCGGCCGGTGGTCAGCAGCACATTGCCAAACAAGATCTGGGGGGTGGTGGCGTGCAAGTTTTATCGTCAACCTTCCTGGATGAAACGCCAAGTCTGGCACCTAACGGCACTATGGTTATCTACAGCTCTTCTCAGGGGATGGGATCCGTGCTGAATCTGGTTTCTACCGATGGGCGTTTCAAAGCGCGTATTCCGGCAACTGATGGACAGGTAAAATCACCTGCCTGGTCGCCGTACCTGTAATAATAATTAATTGAATAATAAAGGAATCATAGAAATGCAACTGAACAAAGTGCTGAAAGGGCTGATGATCGCTCTGCCTGTTATGGCAATCGCAGCGTGTTCTTCTAACAAGAACGCAAGCAACGACCAGAGCGGCGAAGGCATGATGGGTGCCGGCACCGGTATGGACGCTAACGCCAATGGCAATATGTCTTCTGAAGAGCAAGCGCGTCTTCAGATGCAACAGCTGCAGCAGAACAACATTGTTTACTTCGATCTGGACAAGTTCGACATCCGTTCTGACTTCGCTGCGATGCTGGATGCTCACGCTAACTTCCTGCGTAGCAACCCGTCTTACAAAGTGACCGTAGAAGGTCACGCGGACGAACGCGGTACCCCTGAGTACAACATCTCCCTGGGCGAGCGTCGTGCTAACGCGGTTAAAATGTACCTGCAGGGTAAAGGCGTTTCTGCTGACCAGATCTCCATCGTTTCTTACGGTAAAGAGAAACCAGCAGTTCTGGGCCACGACGAAGCGGCTTACTCTAAAAACCGTCGCGCTGTACTGGTTTACTAAGAGAATCGCATGAACAGTAACTTCAGACATCATCTTATGAGTCTGTCGTTACTGGTTGGTATAGCGGCCCCCTGGGCCGCTTTTGCTCAGGCACCAATCAGTAGTGTCGGCTCCGGCTCGGTCGAAGACCGCGTCACCCAACTTGAGCGTATTTCTAACGCTCACAGTCAGCTTTTAACCCAACTCCAGCAACAACTCTCTGATAATCAGACCGATATCGACTCTCTTCGTGGACAGATCCAGGAAAGTCAGTATCAGCTCAATCAGGTTGTGGAGCGTCAGAAGCAGATCATGCTGCAAATTGATAACCTGAACAGTGGCGGCGCATCAGCGCAACCGGCAACAGGGGATCAAAGCGGCGCTGCTGGGGCAACAGCAACGCCACCGGCTGACGCATCAGCCTCTACAGGTGCGCCTGTACAGAGCGGTGATGCGAATACTGACTACAACGCAGCTATTGCCCTGGTGCAGGATAAATCGCGCCAGGACGATGCTATGGCGGCGTTCCAGGCGTTCGTGAAGAAATACCCTGATTCAACCTATCAGCCCAATGCCAATTACTGGCTGGGACAGTTGAATTACAACAAGGGTAAAAAAGACGATGCCGCGTTTTATTTTGCCTCGGTGGTAAAAAATTACCCGAAATCGCCTAAAGCCCCTGATGCGATGTTTAAGGTTGGGGTGATCATGCAGGACAAAGGCGACACCGCGAAAGCGAAAGCCGTGTTCCAGCAGGTCGTCAGTAAGTTCCCAGGTACCGAAGGTGCAAAACAGGCGCAAAAACGCCTTTCTGCGATGGGATGATTGCCGGATGACCAGAAATCGTCTTTTTTCTGGTCTTGCCGCATAATTCATAAGCAGTTAGGTGATCTTCCTCAAAATTTTAGTTGCGCTGAATTCTGAAATCAGTAATATATGCCGCCGTTGCCAAGGGATATCGAACAGCCCAAAAGCGGCAAAAATAGTGGGTCGTTAGCTCAGTTGGTAGAGCAGTTGACTTTTAATCAATTGGTCGCAGGTTCGAATCCTGCACGACCCACCACTAAAAGCTTCAAAGGGTGATTAGCTCAGTTGGTAGAGCACCTCCTTTACACGGAGGGGGTCGGCGGTTCGAGCCCGTCATCACCCACCATTGGGTCGTTAGCTCAGTTGGTAGAGCAGTTGACTTTTAATCAATTGGTCGCAGGTTCGAATCCTGCACGACCCACCAATTTTAATATCTGACTCAGGTATTAAGCGTGAAGGATAACGTTGCTTTAGCAACGGCCCGTAGGGCGAGGCGAAGCCGAGTCATCCTGCACGACCCACCAATCATTAGATTGGTACCGAGTAAAATTTCAGGCAACACCCGAATGGGTCGTTAGCTCAGTTGGTAGAGCAGTTGACTTTTAATCAATTGGTCGCAGGTTCGAATCCTGCACGACCCACCAGCCTGAAAAGTAAAAGCAGTAAATCCCGCAAGGGGTCGTTAGCTCAGTTGGTAGAGCAGTTGACTTTTAATCAATTGGTCGCAGGTTCGAATCCTGCACGACCCACCAATTTAATATCGTATTCGGATGTTAAACGTGAAGGATAGCGTTGCTTTAGCAACGACCCGAAGGGCGAGGCGAAGCCGAGTCATCCTGCACGACCCACCAATGTAAAAAGGCGCCCTAAAGGCGCCTTTTTGCTATTTGTTATTTCTGTCTCATCACGTCGGCAAATGCTACCCGCACGCATTTGGAGTGACTTTCACCCTCACATTCGCTATCTTGTTTAGTATATAAAACACAATTGCCATTACTTTGGTTTCCACCCAAAAATAACGGCAAACTTGTTAAGCCAGTAAAACGAGAAGCCATAATGAGTGTGATGTTTGATCCTGAAGCCGCAATCTATCCCTTCCCGCCGAAGCCCGCTGTGTTGAGCCACGACGAAAAGCAGTTTTACCGTGAGAAGATCAAGCGCCTGCTCAAAGAGCGTGATGCGGTGATGGTCGCGCATTACTACACCGATCCTGAGATTCAGCAGCTGGCGGAAGAGACCGGCGGCTGTATTTCAGATTCACTGGAAATGGCGCGCTTTGGCGCGCGGCATCCGGCCTCGACGCTGCTGGTTGCCGGGGTGCGTTTTATGGGCGAGACGGCAAAAATCCTCAGTCCGGAAAAAACCATCCTGATGCCGACCCTCAACGCGGAGTGTTCCCTCGATCTGGGCTGCCCGATTGACGAATTCACCGCCTTCTGCGATGCCCATCCGGACAGAACGGTGGTGGTGTATGCCAATACCTCAGCGGCAGTGAAAGCCCGCGCCGACTGGGTCGTGACCTCGAGCATCGCCGTCGAGCTGATTGAACACCTCGACAGTCTGGGCGAGAAAATCATCTGGGCCCCGGACAAGCATCTGGGCAACTATGTTCAGAAGCAAACCGGCGCGGATATCCTCTGCTGGCAGGGGGCCTGTATCGTGCATGACGAGTTCAAAACCCAGGCGCTGGAGCGCATGAAGGGGCTTTATCCGAATGCCGCCATTCTGGTTCACCCTGAATCACCACAGGCGATCGTCAACATGGCCGATGCGGTAGGTTCAACCAGCCAGTTGATCAGCGCGGCGAAAACGCTGCCCCATCGTCAGCTGATCGTCGCCACCGATCGTGGGATCTTCTACAAGATGCAGCAGGCGGTGCCGGATAAAGAGCTGCTGGAAGCGCCGACCGCAGGCGAGGGGGCGACCTGTCGCAGCTGTGCGCACTGCCCGTGGATGGCCATGAACGGTCTTAAAGCGATTGCTGAGGGGCTGGAGTCAGGCGGGGCAGCGCATGAGATACAGGTCGACGCCGCGCTGCGAGAAGGGGCGTTAATTCCGCTTAACCGGATGCTGGATTTTGCGGCTACACTACGTCCTTAAGCAACGCTAATGCGTAACGTTACGCTCAGGAGAAGAGATGGATTTTTTTAGCACGCAAAACATTCTGGTTCATATACCGATTGGCGCTGGCGGCTATGATTTATCATGGATTGAAGCCGTAGGGACGATCGCGGGTCTGCTCTGCATCTGGCTTGCCAGTCTGGAGAAGATCGTCAACTACGCGTTTGGCCTGGTGAACGTTACGCTCTTTGCGATTATCTTCTTTCAGATTCAGCTGTACGCCAGCCTGTTGCTGCAGCTTTTCTTCTTTGTCGCCAATATTTATGGCTGGTACGCCTGGTCACGGCAGAACAGTCAGCAGGAGGCCGAACTGCAGATCCGCTGGCTACCGTTGCCAAAGGCGATGGCGTGGCTGGCTGCCTGCGTGGTGGCCATCGGCCTGATGACCGTCTTTATCAACCCGGTATTCGCGTTCCTGACGCGGGTGGCGGTCACGGTAATGACCAGCCTCGGGCTGAACGTCACTATGCCGCAGCTGCAGCCTGACGCCTTCCCGTTCTGGGATTCCTGCATGATGGTGCTGTCGATTGCAGCGATGATCCTGATGACCCGCAAATACGTCGAAAACTGGCTGCTATGGGTGATCATCAATGTGATAAGCGTCGTGATCTTCGCTCTGCAGGGCGTCTATGCCATGTCGCTGGAGTATCTGATCCTCACCTTTATCGCGCTTAACGGCAGTCGGATGTGGATTAACAGCGCGCGGGAACGGGGTTCTCACGCGCTTTCCAGCTAATGGTGGTGATGATGGGCGTGACCGGCCTGCGCCTCGTTGAGGTGGCAGTCTGGTCCCTGACAGGGGGTATATTCCATCTGGATTGTGACGTGCGAAATCGCGTACTGATCCTCAAGAAAGTGCTGGATACGTCCCAGTAATGCATCATGGTCGTGCGGCGGGATCACCTGTACATGCAGGGTCATCACCGGTTTCTCCCCGACCATCCAGACGTGGACATGATGTACGTCGCGTACTTCAGGAATGGAGCGATTCAAATTGCGCTTTAGCGCCGCAATATCAAGCGATGAGGGCGCCCCTTCCAGCAACTCATTCACGCTCTCCTTCAGCAAGCGCCAGGCGCTGCGTAACACCAGACACGACACCAGCACTGAGAGGATCGGGTCCACCGGCGTCCAGCCCGTCCAGAGGATCACCAGCGCGGCAATAATCGCCCCCACCGAGCCCAGCAGATCCCCGAGTACATGTAACGCCGCAGCGCGCACGTTGAGGTTTTTCTCTTCACTGCCCCGGTGCAAAATCCAGAAGGCCGCGATATTGGCAATGAGTCCGGCAACGGCTACCACCATCATGGTGACGCCAGCGACTGGCTGGGGTTGCAGGAAGCGCTGAATGGCCTCCCAGACGATGATAACGGTGATCACCACCAGCGCAATGGCGTTAACGAAGGCGGCGAGGGTGGTCAGGCGCAGCCAGCCAAAGGTACGGCCCCCGCTCGGCGGCTTGCGGGAAAAGATGACCGCCAGTAGGGCAAACAGCAGCGCAGCGGCATCCGTCAGCATATGTCCGGCGTCGGCCAGCAGCGCCAGTGAGCCGGAAATCAGCCCGCCAATCACCTCGATAACCATAAAGGAGGCGGTGATGCCGAATGCCAGCATTAACCGCTTAGCATTTTGATCCTGCGAAGAAGGAGCGTGTGAGTGGGTGTGCGCCATGAAAAATGTCCTGATGCATTATTATTGTAAGTGTAGAGTTTTTAACATTTTGCACAAAAAAGAAAGGAGAGCCAGCGCTCTCCTTTGTCACTTATTCACCCGTCATTACTGGGAGGTGCCATCCGTTTTACGTTCGGCATCGGTACTGGTGTTATCGACTTTGTTGTTCATGTCCGGACATTTACCGTCCTTACACATCGAGTTTTTATGCACTTCATCTTTGGTCATGCCGTCATGGTTATCCATGGTGGAGTTGGTGCCATTCGGATGAAGCATGGTCCCGCCAGTGCTCGTGCCGGTCCCCGTACCGCTGCCGGTGTTGATCTGGCTGTTATCAACATTGTTCGGGGCGAGGTTCTGGTGTGCATCAGGTGCTAATGCGCCGGCATCTGCGGCGGCATTAGCCTGACCATTGCCGTTTTCAGAACCTTGTGTCTGATCGGCCGCCAGCGCAGCGCCGCTCGCCAGGGTAAGGGTTGCTGTCAGGAAAAGGGTGGTGAGTTTAGTCATTTTCATCATGCTGCTCCTGTTCTGGTCGTTATGTTCTGGATAACTTGTTTCCACAGTGCATATGCGAAATCGACATGCTGCTCAGTGGTCAAAGATGCCGCGATCCAAACTTAGGTCAGTATGGAATCGCGATAAAATAAATAAATGCAGTGTATACAGTTAAAAAGTTTAGGGCGGATCTCGTTTTTCGCTACTTTGTGGGGTTTTTTAAGTGAATTCCAGGATTTATCTGCCTGCAGTGTAAAAGGGCGTTTACACTTCCTGACTGAGCAGTTAGATTGAAAGCATTGCATTCAACTATAAAAGTATGCCAACGCTGGAAAGAAGATGAATTATCAGAATGACGATTTACGTATCAAAGAGATCAATGAGTTATTACCCCCTGTAGCGCTCCTTGAGAAGTTTCCCGCCACCGAAAATGCTGCTAACACCGTGTCCCATGCCCGTAAAGCGATCCACAAGATCCTGAAAGGAAATGACGATCGTCTGTTAGTGGTGATCGGTCCGTGCTCGATTCACGATCCACTTGCGGCAAAAGAGTACGCGACGCGCTTGCTGACGCTGCGTGAGACGCTGAAGGATGAGCTGGAAATTGTCATGCGCGTCTACTTTGAAAAGCCGCGCACCACCGTGGGCTGGAAAGGGCTGATTAACGATCCGCATATGGATAACAGCTTCCAGATCAACGATGGCCTGCGTATCGCGCGTAAGCTGCTGCTGGATATTAACGACAGCGGCCTGCCGGCGGCGGGTGAGTTCCTCGACATGATCACCCCGCAGTACATGGCAGACCTGATGAGCTGGGGTGCCATTGGCGCGCGTACCACTGAATCCCAGGTGCACCGCGAGCTGGCGTCCGGCCTTTCCTGTCCGGTTGGCTTCAAGAACGGTACCGACGGCACCATCAAAGTGGCTATCGACGCCATTAACGCCGCCGGGGCGCCGCACTGCTTCCTCTCCGTGACCAAATGGGGTCACTCCGCGATTGTGAACACCAGCGGGAATGGCGATTGCCATATCATCCTGCGCGGCGGTAAAGAGCCGAACTACAGTGCAGCACACGTCGCAGAAGTGAAGGCGGGTCTGGATAACGCCGGTCTTGCTCCGCAGGTGATGATCGACTTCAGCCACGCCAACTCCAGCAAGCAGTACAAAAAGCAGATGGACGTTGGGTCTGACGTTTGCCAGCAGATTGCGGGCGGCGAAAAGGCGATTATCGGCGTGATGATCGAAAGCCATCTGGTGGAAGGTAATCAGAATCTGGAAGGCAGCGAGCCGCTGGTTTACGGTAAAAGCGTGACCGATGCCTGCATCGGCTGGGACGATACTGAAACGGTACTGCGTCAGCTGGCGAGCGCGGTAAAAGCCCGTCGCGGCTAAAAAAATGCCGGAGGTTATCCGGCATCGCGTACTTAAGGCCCGGTCATCGCGACCGGGCTTTTTTATTACTTGGCTTTACCCTGGTTTGCAACGGCCGCCGCTTTCGCCGCGATCTCGTCCGCGTTACCCAGATAGTAGCGCTTGATTGGGTTGAAGTTTTCGTCGAACTCATACACCAGCGGTACGCCGGTTGGGATGTTCAGCTCGAGGATTTCGTCTTCGCCCATTTTGTCCAGGTACTTCACCAGCGCACGCAGGGAGTTACCGTGAGCAGCGATGATCACGCGCTCACCGCTTTTCAGGCGTGGCAGAATGGTTTCTTCCCAGTAAGGCACAACGCGATCGATAGTCAGCGCCAGGCTCTCAGTGGTTGGCAGCTCTGCGTCAGTCAGTGATGCGTAACGCGGGTCGTGGCCTGGGAAACGCTCGTCATCTTTGGTCAGCTCTGGTGGGGTGATCGCAAAACCACGACGCCACTGCTTAACCTGCTCGTCACCGTATTTCTCTGCAGTTTCGGCTTTGTTCAGACCCTGCAGTGCACCGTAGTGACGCTCGTTCAGTTTCCAGGATTTCTCAACCGGCAGCCAGGCCTGATCCAGTTCGTCAAGAACGTTCCACAGGGTGTGGATGGCACGTTTCAGCACGGAGGTATAAGCAAAATCGAAGCTGAAGCCTTCATCTTTCAGCAGTTTGCCTGCTGCTTTCGCTTCACCTACGCCTTTCTCGGACAGGTCAACATCATACCAACCGGTAAAACGGTTTTCGTTGTTCCACTGGCTTTCGCCATGACGCACCAGAACCAGCTTAGTTACAGCCATATCTTACTCCTCCAAATCAAGCATTATTTGAATGATAACAATTCTCATTATATTGCCGCAGCCGTGCCGCGGGCAACGCTTAACCCTAACCATAGCGAAAATAGTGTCGCAGTGTAAGATGCTTGTGAATGAGGGGTTGTGATTTTGTCCGTGAATGGCGCTATTTTCAGCAAGATGGGTAAAAAAAGCCCTCCAGATGGAGGGCCCGATTTTATTGCGCAATAAAGTGGTATTCCGTAACGCTCACGTAGACTTCCCCCGGGCGTAAAACGCAGTCCGGCTGCGGCCACTCGGCATGGTTCGGGCTGTCCGGTAAAAACTCACTTTCCAGCGCCAGACCCTGCCATTCACTGTATTCCCCTTGCTCACGCGCCGGGGTGCCGCCAAGGTAGTTACCTGAATAGAATTGCAGAGCAGGGGCGGTGGTATACACCGTCATCTGCAGCTTGTCATCGGCCGACCACAGATGCGCAGCAGGCTGACTCACGTCGCCCTGCGCGTCGAGCAGGAAGGCATGATCGTAACCTTTCACTTTGCGCTGATCGGCATCAGCCAGGAAATCCTGGGCGATAACTTTGGGGGTGCGGAAATCAAAGCTGGTATCGGCAACTGCCTTCAGTCCATCCTGCGGGATCCCCATCTCATCGACAGGTAAATAGGCTTGTGCCAGCAGTTGCAGCTTGTGATTGCGAACGTCGCTGCAGTCGCCGTCGAGGTTGAAGTAGGCGTGATTGGTCAGGTTGACCGGGCAAGGCTTGTCCACCGTGGCGCGATACTCAATGGCGACGCGGTTGTCTTCCGTTAAACGGTAATGCACGCTCACTGCGCAGTTGCCCGGAAAACCCTGATCGCCGTCGGGTGAGTCGAGCGCCAGCAGCGCTTCGCCATTGTTTTGCTGCACGATGCGCCAGCGGCGTTTATCAAAGCCTTCTGGCCCGCCATGGAGCTGGTTTTCGCCCTGGCTTGGCAGCAGGGGGTAACGCACGCCATCCAGCTCGAAACAGCTTTTGGCGATCCGGTTGGCGTAGCGACCCACAGAGGCCCCCAGGAATGCCGTTTGCTCAACGTACTGTTCCGGGGAAGCGCAGCCGAGCAGCGTTTCGCGCACGCTGCCGTCATTCATCGGGACGCGTGCTGAAAGCAGCGTGGCGCCCCAGTCCATCACCGTGACCACCATCCCCGCGCGGTTGCGCAGGGTTAACAGGCGATACGGCAGACCATCCGGGGCGAGGGTGGGGGTTTCTCTTAGCACTGGCCCGCTCCTTGTGAGGCATTGCAGACGTAGAACGTCTCTTTGATGCCGGTTTTGGCTTCGTACTGCTGTTCAACAGCCTGCTGAACAACCGGGACTAACGCTTCCGGCACCAGCGCGACGATGCAGCCACCGAAGCCGCCGCCGGTCATGCGCACGCCGCCCTGCTCGCCAATTGCGGCTTTCACAATCTCTACCAGGGTGTCGATCTGTGGCACGGTAATTTCGAAGTCATCCCGCATCGAGGCATGGGACTGCGCCATCAGTTCACCCATTCGCAGCAGATCGCCTTTTTCCAGCGCCGCAGCGGCTTCAACGGTACGGGCGTTCTCGGTCAGGACGTGACGCACGCGTTTTGCCACCACCGGATCCAGCTCATGGGCGACTTTATTGAACTCGTTGAGCGACACGTCGCGCAGGGCGGTTTGCTGGAAGAAGCGCGCCCCGGTTTCGCACTGCTCGCGGCGGGTGTTGTACTCACTGCCCACCAGCGTACGTTTGAAATTACTGTTGATAATAATAACCGCAGCGCCTTTAGGCAGGGAAACCGCTTTGGTGCCCAGCGAGCGGCAGTCGATCAGCAGCGCATGGCCTTTTTTACCGAGCGCGGAGATCAGCTGATCCATAATGCCGCAGTTACAGCCGACGAACTGGTTTTCTGCTTCCTGGCCATTGAGGGCGATTTGCGCCCCGTCCAGCGGCAGATGATACAGCTGCTGGAAGACGGTACCGACCGCCACTTCCAGCGAGGCGGACGAGCTTAAACCCGCGCCTTGTGGGACGTTACCGCTGATCACCAGATCCGCGCCGCCAAAGTTTTTATTACGCTTCTGCAGATGCTTCACCACGCCGCGCACGTAGTTTGACCACTGCTGAGAATCGTGAGCAACAATCGGCGCATCCAGCGAAAATTCATCGATCTGGTTGTCGTAATCGGCGGCGATCACCCGGACCTTGCGGTCATCGCGCTTCGCACAGCCTATCACCGTCTGGTAATCGATGGCGCAGGGCAGGACAAAACCGTCGTTGTAGTCGGTGTGTTCCCCGATCAGGTTCACGCGGCCGGGAGCCTGAATGGCGTGAGTGGCAGGGTAGCCGAATTTTTCAGCAAACAGGGCGTGGGTTTTATCTTTCAGACTCATTGTTATTCTCCGGATTCGCGAAAATGAACATCGCTCACTGCACGCAGGCGCTCAGC
This sequence comes from Silvania sp., assembly GCF_051656365.1. NCBI lineage: Bacteria > Pseudomonadati > Pseudomonadota > Gammaproteobacteria > Enterobacterales > Enterobacteriaceae > Silvania > Silvania sp. The sequence continues at coordinate 27,241 of NZ_JBOGBT010000036.1, forward strand.
GGCCTGTTCTGCCGTCAGGTCGCGCTGGGTCTCTGCCAGCATCTCATAGCCGACCATAAACTTGCGTACGGTCGCAGAGCGCAGCAGCGGCGGATAAAAGTGGGCATGCAGCTGCCAGTGCTGATTCTCTTCGCCGTTAAACGGTGCGCCGTGCCAGCCCATGGAATAGGGGAAAGAGCACTGGAACAGGTTGTCGTAACGACTGGTCAGTTTTTTCAGCGCCAGCGCCAAATCGCTTCGCTGGGCCTCACTCAGATCGGTGATGCGCAGCACGTGGGCTTTCGGCAGCAGCAGGGTTTCGAACGGCCACGCCGCCCAGTAAGGCACTACCGCGAGCCAGTGCTCGGTTTCCACTACGGTGCGGCTGCCGTCCGCCAGCTCGCGCTGGGCATAATCCACCAGCAGCGGCGTACCGTGCTCGGCGTAATGCGCCTGCTGGAGGCGATCTTCGCGCTCGGCTTCATTCGGCAGGAAGCTGTTGGCCCACACCTGCCCGTGCGGATGCGGGTTGGAACAGCCCATCGCTGCACCTTTGTTTTCAAACACCTGGATCCACGGGTAGGTTTGCCCGAGTTCGGCGGTCTGCTCCTGCCAGGTTTTAACCACCTCGGTCAGGGCCTCGACGCTCAGTTCCGGCAGCGTTTTACTGTGGTCCGGCGAAAAACAGATCACCCGGCTGGTGCCGCGCGCGCTTTCGCAGCGCATCAACGGATCGCCGCTTTGGGGTGCGTCGGGGGTATCGGTCATCAGCGCGGCAAAGTCGTTGGTGAAAACGTACGTGCCTTTGTAATCGGGATTGATATCCCCGGTGACGCGGGTATTGCCCGGACAGAGGAAGCAGTCCGGATCGTGCTGCGGCAGGGTCTGTTTTGCCGGTGTCTCCTGCGCCCCTTGCCACGGACGTTTGGCCCGGTGCGGAGAGACCAGGATCCATTGCCCGGTTAACGGGTTAAAACGACGATGCGGGTGATCGACGGGGTTAAATTGAGTCATCACAGATCCTTAATCCGGGTAGCCCTGCGGGTGGCGTGACTGCCAGCGCCAGGTGTCCTGTGCCATTTCATCCAGCGTGCGGGAGACGCGCCAGTTCAGCTCTTTCTCGGCTTTGCTGGCGTCGGCCCAGTAGGCGGGCAGGTCGCCGTCGCGGCGTGGGGCAAAGTGATACGCCACCGGTTTGCCGCAGGCGGTACTGAACGCCTTGACCACATCCAGCACGCTGCTGCCAACGCCCGCGCCGAGGTTGTAAATATGGACGCCCGGTTTATCCGCCAGCTGCTGCATCGCCGCCACGTGGCCTTCAGCGAGATCCATCACATGAATATAGTCGCGCACGCCGGTGCCGTCCGGGGTCGGATAGTCATTACCGAATACCGCCAGCGAGTCGCGACGACCCACGGCCACCTGGGCGATGTACGGCATCAGGTTGTTCGGGATGCCCTGCGGATCTTCACCCATGTCGCCTGATGGATGTGCGCCTACCGGATTGAAGTAACGCAGCAGGGCGATGCTCCAGTCTGGCTGCGCTTTTTGCAGGTCTGCCAGAATCTGTTCCACCATCAGTTTGCTTTTGCCATACGGACTTTGCGGCGTGCCGGTCGGGAAGCTTTCGGCATACGGAATTTGCGGCTGGTCGCCGTACACGGTTGCAGAGGAGCTGAAGATAAAGTTCTTCACGCCCGCCGCGCGCATGGCGGAGATTAAGCGCAGCGTGCCGTTAACGTTGTTGTCGTAATATTCCAGCGGTTTGGCGACCGATTCACCGACCGCTTTCAGTCCGGCAAAGTGGATCACCGTGTCGATCGCGTGATCGTGAAGGATCTCCGCCATCAGCGCTTCGTTACGAATATCGCCTTCGATAAAGGTGGGTTGCTTACCGGCAAGGCGCTCCATGACCGGCAGCACGCTACGTTTACTGTTGCACAGATTATCGAGAATGATGACGTCGTGACCGTTTTGCAGCAGTTGCACACAGGTATGACTTCCTATGTAACCGCTACCACCTGTTACCAGAACTCGCATATTTCGCTCCATTGGGCTTGTGGTATGAGATAATCCTAGCATACCAGAGAGCGAAAAAGTGTGACATGGGATAAATTAGTGGAATCGCTTACACTGCGCGCAAAAGCGCATTCCAGCGGGTTATGAAGGATTGTAAATCAAACGGATAGCGGTGCGCTGTTGCAGGTTATCTGAAAAGCGCGAGGGCATTACCCTCGGCGCGGTTTACAAGGGGCCTGTCTGGTAGCGGTAGGTCTCGCCGTCGGCGATAAATTCCAGCCGGTGGGTGATACAGGCGGGGGCATCTTCCGCATGATGGGAGACAAACAGCAGCTGTGTTTCCCCCTCGCTGATCAGGATGTCGACAAAGCGGCGGATCAGCTGGCGATTGAGCGGATCCAGCCCCTGCAACGGCTCGTCGAGGATCAATAGCGTGGGGTGTTTGACCAGCGCGCGGACGATCAGTGCCAGCCGCTGCTGGCCCCAGGACAGGCTGCTGAACGGTGCATCAGCGACCCGGTTATCCATCCCGAGAATATCCAGCCACTGCTGTGCCAGCTTGTGCTGCTTATCCGACACCGCCTGATAAATACCAATCGAGTCGAAGTAGCCCGAGAGGATCACGTTGCGCAGGGTGGTGCTGACCCGGTAGTCGAGGTGCAGGCTGCTGCTGACATAGCCGATATGTTTTTTGATGTCCCAGATGGTTTCACCGCTGCCGCGTCGGCGGCCAAACAGGGTCAAATCGTTGCTGTAACCCTGGGGGTGATCGCCGGTTATCAGGCTGAGCAGGGTGGATTTCCCGGCCCCGTTCGGGCCGACAATCTGCCAGTGCTCACCGGGATTGACCGTCCAGCTTAAGTCGTCGAGGATCGGACGATCGTTATACGACACCACGCCATTGTTGAGCACAATCCGCGGCGCACCTTCCGGCAAACCGTGCCGCGCAGAGGGGGCATCCGGTTCCGGCAGGGCGACGCCGTGCAGTTTTTCGCTGTGTGCCAGCTGGGCAATTAAAGCCTGCTTTAGCAGGGCTGTTTTTTCGCCGACCGCCGTCAGGGCGCAGTCCACAAGCACGCCAGCATGCTGAACAAAATCCGGAATTTCATCAAAGCGGTTGAGCACCAGCACCAGGGTATAACCCTGCTGGTTGAGCGAGGCCAACAGGTCAGCCAGCTGTCCGCGTGATTTTACGTCGAGGCCATCAAAGGGTTCATCGAGGATCAGCAGCTCCGGTGCGCTCATCAGCGCCTGGCAGAGCAGGGTTTTGCGGGTTTCGCCCGTCGAAAGATATTTGAAACGTCTGTCCAGCAGGCTGGTGATGCCAAACTGCTCTGCCAGCTGGCGGCAGCGGGCCTCGTCTTTGATCTCGTCCTGGATAATCTCTGATGCGGTGCGGCCCGTATCCTCTTCACCCGGGCTGAGCAGATCGGTGTTATTGCGCTGCCACTCATCGCTGACCAGCTTTTGCAGCTGTTCAAAGGAGAGGCGGGTCAGACGGGCAAAGGTGCTGCGGCGTTCACCCTTCAGCAGGGTCAGCTCGCCGGCCAGGGCGCGTGCCAGCGCGGATTTGCCGCTGCCGTTGCTGCCAACGAAAGCCCAGCTTTCGCCCGCATTGAGGGTGAAATCGGCAAGAGAAAGGGTTCGGGTGTCGCTAAGACGAAACGTGCCTTGCGAAATTTGCAATGATGACATAACGTATCCCATATTTTGCAGCGATAAGCCTCAGGGATACGCACTGTCAGCGCCAATGTCAATCCGCTTAGCATAACGTGGCGATAATCACCCGGTCGGCATTAAAATATGCGGTTGCATCAGCACCTTCTTCTAAGCCCGCCGCCTGCGAGAGCGGAACGGTGGCGCAGAGCGTCTGGCCGTCGGGCAGGGTCATCAGCACTTCGCACTGCTCCTCGCCGTGGCCAATATGGTTGATCACGCCGCGCAGCTGGTTATCGGCCTGCTGGGCCGCTTCAGCATCCCGGGTGATACTGACCCACGGCGCTTTCAGCAGCACCAGTACCTCTTTGCCTTCATCTAACCCCAGACGTTCGCCGCTCTGGGCGGTAATCGCCGCTTTCAGGCGCGTTTCGCCGTCGGCGAGCAGAATATCCACATGCTGCTGCACCAGGTTTCCGTCCCGGGCGGTGACGGTGCCGAACCACTGGTTGCGGGCGCTGGTTTGTAATGAGAAGCGGGAGATCGCGGCCAGCAGGCTGTCCAGCGGCAGGGCGTCGTCATCGCTTAAGACATCAAACGCTTTTTGCTGGATTTGTCCCAGCAGGTCGTACAGCTGGATCAGTCGCTGCCCGTAGCGCGTCAGCACGGCACCGCCGCCGCCTTTGCCGCCGGTGGCGCGATCGACCAGCGGCTGTTCGCTCAGGATGTTCATCTCGTTGATGGCATCCCACGCGCTTTTATAGCTAATGCCCGCGTTTTTCGCCCCCTGGCTAATGGAGCCGGTTTGCGCGATCTGTTTGAGCAGGGCGATGCGGCGAGGATCGGCGAACAATTTTTGCTGAAGACGAAGGGTGAGGAGAATTTCGGCCTGCATAACAATGTCCTGGCAAAAGGCTTATTGTGACGTAATTCGTTATATGCGCAAACTGTACCGCACAAAAGGGGATGTATTTCTCGCTTTTCCGGTTAGAATAATGAATTCACATTGTCTGGAGAAAGCCATGTTAGAGTTGCTGAAAAGTCTGGTATTCGCCGTGATCATGGTGCCAGTGGTGATGGCTATCATCCTCGGTGCCATTTACGGCCTGGGTGAGGTGTTCAACATCTTTTCCAATATTGGCCACAGAAAACAGCCGAAAAAGCAGCATTGATTTCCTGAAAAAACGCCCGGTCTGACCGGGCGTTTTGCTCTCAAGTTTCCCGCCTTCTCGCCGATATTATTTACGGCATCAAACAGATTTACTCATTAATCGGTACGATTTAACGCTGGGAAAACCCTACAGTTGTCGTTATATTCCTTCGTATATAACGACACTCACAGGAGTTACAGATGACACGTACAGGATTAAAGCTGATTGCAGGCGCAACGCTGATGCTCAGCCTGACCGGGCAGGCACTGGCGGATGAAGGCAAAATCACCGTTTTTGCGGCAGCCTCTCTGACCAACGCGATGCAGGATATTGCGGCAGTGTATAAGAAAGAGAAGAACGTCGACGTGGTGTCGTCGTTTGCGTCTTCCTCTACGCTGGCGCGTCAGATTGAAGCCGGGGCACCTGCCGACCTGTTTATCTCTGCCGATCAGAAGTGGATGGATTACGCCATCGATAAAAAAGCGATCGACACCACAAGCCGTAAAACCCTGCTCGGCAATAGCCTGGTGGTGGTGGCGCCAAAGGCCAGCGCACAAGCTGAATTTGTCATTACGAATAAAACTGACTGGACCCGCCTGCTGAAAGACGGGCGTCTGGCGGTGGGTGACCCGGATCATGTCCCGGCCGGGATTTATGCAAAAGAAGCGCTGCAAAAACTGGGGGCGTGGGAAACGCTGTCGCCGAAACTGGCCCCGGCGGAAGACGTGCGCGGTGCCCTGGCGCTGGTGGCGCGCAGTGAAGCACCGCTTGGGATCGTCTACGGCTCCGATGCGGTTGCCGATAAAGCGGTCAAAGTGGTGAGTACCTTCCCTGAAGACTCGCATAAGAAAGTGGAATACCCTGTTGCCATCATTGATGGACATAAAAACGCAACCGTCAGCGCCTTTTACGATTATCTGAAGGGGCCGCAGGCGTCTGCCATCTTTAAACGTTATGGATTTACGACTCACGAATGATATTGACCGATCCCGAATGGCAGGCCGTGCTGCTGAGCCTGAAAGTCTCTTCCCTCGCGGTTGCGTGTAGTTTGCCCTTTGGGATCTTCTTCGCCTGGCTACTGGTTCGCTGTAAGTTTCCAGGTAAAGCCCTCCTCGACAGTGTGCTGCATCTGCCGCTGGTGTTACCGCCGGTGGTGGTCGGCTATTTGCTGCTGATCGCCATGGGGCGACGCGGCTTTATCGGCGAAAAGCTGTATGAGTGGTTCGGGCTGAGTTTTGCCTTTAGCTGGCGCGGTGCGGTGCTGGCGGCGGCAGTGATGTCGTTCCCGCTGATGGTGCGGGCGATCCGCCTGGCGCTGGAGGCGGTTGACCTCAAGCTTGAGCAGGCGGCCCGCACGTTAGGGGCCGGGCGCTGGCGCGTCTTTCTCACCATCACCCTTCCCCTGACACTGCCGGGCATTATCGTTGGCACGGTGCTGGCGTTTGCCCGCTCGCTGGGCGAGTTTGGCGCGACCATCACGTTTGTGTCCAATATCCCTGGCGAAACCCGCACCATCCCGTCGGCGATGTATACCCTGATCCAGACCCCGGGCGGCGAAGGGGCGGCGGCGCGCTTGTGTATTATTTCCATTGTGCTGGCGCTGGTCTCGCTGCTGATATCCGAATGGCTGGCGCGTATTAGCCGTGAACGGATGGGGAACTGACCATGCTGGAGCTGAATTTTACCCAGACGTTAGGCGATCACAGCCTGACCATCAACGAAACGCTACCCGCCAGCGGTATCACCGCCATTTTTGGCGTCTCCGGCGCGGGCAAAACCTCGTTGATCAACGCCATCAGCGGGTTGACCAAACCGCAGTCAGGGCGAATCGTGCTCAATGGCCGGGTGCTGAACGATGTTGAAAAACGCACCTGCCTGGCACCGGAAAAACGCCGAATTGGCTATGTGTTCCAGGATGCCAGGCTGTTCCCGCACTATAAGGTGCTGGGCAACCTGCGTTACGGCATGGCAAAAAGCATGGCCGGGCAGTTTGATAAGCTGATTGCGCTGCTGGGCATTGAACCGCTGCTGAACCGGCTGCCGTCGTCGCTCTCGGGTGGTGAAAAGCAGCGCGTGGCAATTGGGCGAGCGCTGCTGACCGCGCCAGAACTGCTGCTGTTGGATGAGCCGTTGGCCTCCCTCGATATTCCGCGCAAGCGCGAACTGCTGCCCTATCTGCAGCGACTGGCACGCGAGATCAATATCCCGATGCTGTACGTCAGCCACTCGCTGGATGAGATTTTGCATCTGGCCGATAAAGTGCTGGTGCTGGAAAACGGCAGCGTAAAAGCGTTTGGCGATCTGGAAGAGGTGTGGGGCAGCAGCGTAATGCATCCGTGGCTCCCGCAGGAGCAGCAGAGCAGCATTCTGAAAGTGAGCGTGCTGGAGCACCATCCGCACTACGCGATGACCGCGCTGGCCATTGGCGATCAGCACGTCTGGGTCAACAAGCTGGATAAACCGCTGCAGGCTGGCTTGCGTATTCGTATTCAGGCCTCGGACGTGTCGCTGGTGCTACAGCCGCCGCTGCAAAGCAGCATCCGTAATATTCTGCGCGCCAAAGTGGCCCAGTGCTACGACGATAACGGCCAGGTTGAAGTCCAGCTGGAAATTGGCAGCCGCACGCTGTGGGCGCGCATCAGCCCGTGGGCCAGGGATGAACTTGGGATCAAACCTGGCCTGTGGCTCTATGCGCAGATCAAGAGCGTGTCGATCACCACCTGATTACAGCAGATGGGTATAGATGTACTGGGCAATACTGTCCGTGGTGTTGTCGCCAATCACCAGGTTGGCGCGGGCTTTGACGGCGTCATCCGCATTGCCCATTGCCACGCCGGTTCCGGCGGCTTCGAGCATGCTGATATCGTTAAAGTTATCGCCAAAAGCAATCACATCCTTCATCGACCCGCCAATGGATTCCACATACTGCATCAGGCGTTTGCCTTTGCTGTTGCCGGTGCGGGCGATATCCACCTGATCGTGCCATGACCATTCGCACGCCAGGCCCAGCGTCTGCTCAACGTGTTTTGCGAAGTCGTTTAGCTTCACGGTGTCTTCGTCAGTCAGCGCAAATTTCCAGATGGCGTTAACCTCCTGAGCCGCCTGCGCCAGCGAAGGCACCTGGGTAAACACCGGACGCTGTGCTTCGGGCAATGATTGTGCCCAGTTGCTGGTGCGGATAACGTGGCCGGTCGGGCGCTCGTACACCATGGCGTCATCAACGTACATCAGACCGTGGATCGCGTGTTGATCGAGCAACTCAATCAGCTGCAGCGCCTGGGGTACCGGTAAAGGGTCGGCCTGCAGAACCTTTTTTGCTGCATAATCATACAAATAGGTGCCATTACAACAAATTGCAGGTGTATCTAACGCCAGTGCCTGATAAAAAGGATGAATAGCAACGTGATGTCGACCCGTTACGATGAGGAGTTGATATCCCGCTTCCTGGGCACGTTTCAGTGCAGCAAGCGAAGAGGGGAGCAAGGTTTTTTGCGGGGTTAACAGCGTACCGTCTAAATCCAGAGCGATCACACGCGAGGTCATTTGATATTCCGGTTAATGTTGATATTTCGGGGATGACAGATGGTACACCGCGAGGCAGTCGCTGCAAAATACCGGGTTATAATTCAGCATTCACCGTTAAATCAGACTATCCTGGTACATTACTTTTACGCGCAGTAAGGAAAGGAGCATTCATGAAACAAACCGTTTATACCGCCAGTCCTGAAAGCCAGCAGATCCACGTCTGGCGTCTGAATCCCGAAGGTACACTCACCCTGGTTCAGGCCGTCGATGTGCCCGGCCAGGTTCAGCCGATGGTAATCAGCCCGGATAAACGTTTCCTGTACGTGGGTGTGCGTCCGGACTTCCGCGTGCTGGCTTACCGTATCTCCCCTGAAGATGGCGCGCTGACCTTTACCGCCGAAGCGGCGCTGCCTGGCAGCCCGACCCATATCTCCACCGACCTGCAGGGGCGCTTTATCTTTAGCGGCTCTTACAATTCTGGCTGCGTGAGCGTTACCCGTCTGGAAGAGGGCATTCCGGTTGAGACCGTTGACGTAGTTGAAGGTCTGGAAGGGTGCCACTCGGCGAACATCTCCCCGGACAACCGCACCCTGTGGGTTCCGGCGCTGAAGCAGGATCGTATCTGCCTGTTCACCCTCGGCGATGACGGCAAGCTGGAGGCGCAAAACCCGGCAGAAATCACCACCGTTGAAGGCGCAGGCCCGCGTCATATGGTCTTCCACCCGAATCAGCAGTACGCCTACGTGGTGAACGAGCTGAACTGCTCGGTGGACGTCTGGGCGCTGAAAGCGCCGAACGGCAAGATTGAGTGCGTACAGACGCTGGATATGATGCCGGCTGATTTCGCCGACACGCGCTGGGGGGCGGATATTCATATCACCCCTTACGGGCGTCATCTGTATGCCTGTGACCGCACTTCCAGCCTGATCACGGTGTTTAGCATCTCCGAAGACGGTAGCGTGCTGGCGATTGAAGGCTTCCAGCCGACCGAGACGCAGCCGCGCGGCTTTAACATCGATCACAGCGGTAAATTCCTGATTGCGGCGGGGCAAAAATCCCATCATATCGCGCTCTACGAGATTAACGGCGAGCAGGGACTGCTGGAAGAGAAGGGCCGTTACGCTGTCGGCCAGGGGCCAATGTGGGTTGTGGTTAACGCGCTCTAAGGCAGATGAAATAAAAAACCTCGCAAATGCGAGGTTTTTTTATGCCGGGTGGTGTTGGCTTACCCGGCTTACGAAACGCATTCTTACTGCTTCGGTTCCGCGATCACTTTGCTGCCCACACCGCGGTTGTTGTATTCCCACATGCGGTTGAATTTAGCGTCGTTCAGGTTGCGCTGCACGTTGCCTTTATCATCTACCGCACCGGTATTCCCCGCATACGGACGTTGAGAAATCGCCGCATTGCCCCAGGGTTTCGCCATGTTAAAGCCTTCATTGATCACACTGTCGCGGATCACCACCTGGCCGTTAGAGGCCGGGTCTGCATCCAGCGAGCGGCCCAATTGCGCCACGCCGTCACCTGCAGCGGTGAAGCGACTGTTCACGGCCAGGAAGCCGTAGAACATGTTCGACAGCGTTGCCGGGGCGAATACGTAGCCTTCCTGCTGGGTGCGGGAATTCATCACGCGGAAGTCGGTATTATCAAATACCACCGCGCCGCGCCCGGAAACGATATCCACATCGCCTTCAATGTAGCTGTTAGTCACCAGCGTACGGGTGATGCGGTTGGTTTTCAGGGCGTTCTCTACGCCGCTGTTGGTCACGAAGAAGGTGTTCTGACGGCCCAGAATATTGACCTTGTCGATCTGCACCTGGTCGCCATCGCTGCGCAGTGCCACTGCCTGGTGGTTGCCCGCGTCCACGCTGTCGCCGAGGTTGTTTTCAATGGTCAGGTTCTGCAGCTGCAGACCGTTGTTCTGGGACCAGACGACGGCAGAGCACATCACGCCAACGGTGGCGCTGTGTTTGCTCTGGCAGCGATCGAACATGTACCAGGCCGGTTTGCCAGGCATGTAGCGGCCTGCCGGGTTAACCAGGCGACGCCAGGTGGCGGTGTCCATTTCGGAATCAAGCGCCAGGCCAATTTTAACGTCCAGCGGTTTTTCGCCCGTGCCGTACAGCGTCACGCTGCCGGATGCGGCAGGCACATATACAGTACCCTGATATTCGCCCGGTAAAATGGCGATGTACTGGCGAGTGCTGCTGTGCTTCGCAATGGCAGCGTCAACCGCCGCCTGAATGGAGGTATGGGTTACGCCCTGGCCCCCGGCCGCGCCGACCACGAAGTCAGGCTGGGCAGGCAGACGAATGGCATAGGGGCTCCACGGCGTTGCGTTCGGATCCATCGCCGTAAAGTAGCGCGCCTGCTGGAAGTTTTTAGCTTCATCGGCAGTCAGGATTGGTCGTGAGGCTGTGCCTGGTGCAACTTGCTCAGAAGGCAGTTGATCCGGCGGAGTAGAGCTGCACGCCGACAACGTCACGCCAAAAGCGAGTGCCAGCGCCAGACGGGAAATCCTGGAAGTATTCAAGGGAAAGCTCCTGCTAAGCAAATCAATAGGGGGAGAACTGAAATAGCCTGCTTTTTTATACTAAGTTGAGCGAAACGGGAAGATGATAAAGGCAAAAAGTTACTTTTTATTCCCACGCTTAGCGGGAAAGTTGTCACAAATAACTAACATTTTTGGTAAAGGCGATTGACAGGGCGCAGAGAATCAAAATAAATGTCTATACAACCCATGACAAGTGAAAGCCCGATGCTGCAACTTCATCCCGATGACGTAATCTGGCGTAACCTGCGCCTCGCGACCCTCGATCCCAGCCACGGCACACCGTATGGCCTGCTGGAAAACAGGGCCTTAATTGTGCGCGGCGAGACGATTCTGGCGATTGTCCCCGAACCCGATCTGACCGCAGACCTGCCGCGCGCAATCGATCTGGAAGGGCGCCTGGTGACGCCGGGTTTAATCGACTGTCACACCCATCTGGTGTTCGGTGGCGATCGCGCGGCCGAATGGGAGCAGCGGCTGAAAGGGGTTTCTTATCAGACAATCAGCGCCCAGGGTGGCGGGATTAACGCCACCGTCAGCGCCACCCGGGACAGCACCGCTGACCAGCTTGAACAGCTGGCGCAGCGGCGGCTTGAACGCCTGATGCGTGAAGGGGTGACCACGGTTGAAATCAAATCGGGCTACGGTCTGAACGACGAGGCAGAAGAAAAGATGCTGCGCGTGGCGCAGCGTCTGGCCCAGACCAACCCGGTGGAAATCAGCCCGACGCTGCTGGCCGCGCATGCCGTGCCGCGCGAGTACCGTAACGATCCCGATGCGTATGTCGATCATGTTTGCCAGCACATGCTGCCAGCGCTGTGGGAAAAGCGGCTGTTCGAGGCCGTTGACGTGTTCTGCGAAAACGTCGGATTTACCCTCGCGCAAAGCGAGCGGGTCTTCCAGGCTGCGCAGGCACTGGGGATCCCCATTAAGGGCCATGTCGAACAGCTGTCCAACCTCGGCGGCACCGCGCTGGTCAGTCGCTATCGCGGGCTGTCGGCGGATCATATTGAGTATCTCGATGACGCGGGCGTCGCGGCAATGGCGCACAGCGGCACCGTTGCCGTATTACTTCCCGGCGCATTCTATTTTTTACAGGAGCGTCAGCGCCCGCCGGTCGACAGACTGCGTCAACAGGGCGTGCCGATGGCGGTCGCCACCGATTACAACCCCGGCACCAGCCCGTTTGCCAGTTTGCATCTGGCGATGAACATGGCCTGCGTGCAGTTTGGCTTAACCCCGGAAGAGGCCTGGGCGGGGGTCACGCGACATGCGGCGAAGGCGCTGGGGCGCGGCGAGACGCACGGGCAGCTGAAAGCCGGATTTGTCGCCGACCTTGCTGTCTGGGATGCCAGAAGCCCGGTCGAGATGGTGTATGAGCCGGGCCGTAACCCGCTTTATCAGCGCGTATTCAGAGGACGCATTCAATGAGTTTATGGCAGCCGGTTTCAGCGGATATCTGGCAGGGGCGGGACGATCGCGCAGAGGCCAGTAATGCCCTGCGTCTGTTTCAGACCGTGGAACAACGTGACACGCAACGTCCTGCCAGCAGCGGGATCGCCCTGATTGGCTTTGCCAGCGATGAAGGGGTCAAGCGCAATCAGGGCCGACCGGGGGCGGCGCAAGCCCCCGATGTTATACGTGGCGCGCTGGCAAATATGGCGAGCCATCAAGGGCATGAACGTCTGCTGGATATGGGTAACATCAGCGTAGAAGGTGATGCACTGGAAGCGGCGCAGCAGGCGCTGAGCGAGACGGTCACTGCCTGTCTGCAGGCGGGGATGCAGAGTCTGGTTCTCGGGGGCGGGCATGAAACCGCCTGGGCACACGGGCGCGGTGTGCTGGACGCTTTCCCCGGCGAGCAGGTGGTAATCATTAATCTTGATGCGCATCTTGACCTGCGTAGCGCCAGTCGGGCGACATCCGGTACGCCGTTTCGCCAGCTGTCCCACTACTGCGCGGCGCTGCAGCGTGATTTTCACTATGCCTGTCTGGGTGTCAGCCGCGCGGCGAATACCCAGGCGTTGTGGGATGAAGCCGCCCGTCTGCGGGTGACGATAGTGGAAGACCTCGATTTCCACCAGCAGGCGCGGGCAACGCTTGAGGCGCTGCTGGAAAGCGCGGATCGGGTCTATCTGACCCTTGACCTTGACGTGCTGCCCGCTGCTGAAATGCCCGCCGTCTCGGCCCCTGCCGCGCTGGGCGTGCCCGCCCGGGAGCTGCTGCAAGCGATCGAACAGGTCTGTCGCAGCGGCAAACTGCAGGCGGTGGATCTGGTGGAGTTTAACCCCCGCTTCGACCGTGACGGCCAGGGGGCGAAGCTCGCCGCGCGGCTGGCGTGGCAAATAGCTCACTGGTGGGCGTAATCCCTATATACCCGTCATACTTCAAGTTGCATGCGCGTTGGCTTTCCTCACTCACCCCAGTCACTTACTGAAGTAAGCTCCTGGGGATTCGCTGCGTCGCCGCCTTCCTGCAACTCGAATTATTTAGGGTATATAATCGACTTTTTTTCGGCTTAAGGAATTGCTATGTTCTCACGCACGCCACAGCAGCAGGCCAACACGCCCGCGCCTTTTTATGAAAAGGTGAAGCAGGCGATCAGTCATCAGATTGCCACCGGCGTCTGGCGTGCCCACGATCGTATCCCGTCCGAGGCGGAGCTGGTGGCGCAGTTTGGCTTTAGCCGGATGACCATCAACCGCGCGCTGCGTGAACTCACCGATGAAGGGCTGCTGGTGCGTCTGCAGGGGGTCGGCACTTTTGTCGCCGAGCCGAAGGGGCAGTCGGCGCTGTTTGAAATTCGCAGCATCGCTGATGAGATCGCCTCCCGCAACCATCAACACCGCTGCGAGGTGCTGCTCCTCGAGGAGACGCAGGCCAGCCCGGCGCAGGCGGTGGCGCTGAATGTTAAAGAGGGCACGCTGATCTTCCACTCCCTGATGTTGCACTTTGAAAACGACATCCCGGTGCAGATAGAGGATCGCTGCGTCAATGCCGCGCTGGTGCCGGATTACCTACTCCAGGACTACACCGTCACCACCCCGCATGCCTGGCTGTCGCTGGTTGCGCCGCTCACAGAAGGGGAGCACATCGTCGAGGCTGTACGTGCCACCCCGCAGGAGTGCGAGCTGCTGCGCATTAAAGAGCACGATCCCTGCCTGCTGATCCATCGCCGTACCTGGTCAGCTTCGTACATTGTTTCCCACGCCAGACTGCTGTTCCCTGGCAATCGCTACCGGCTACAGGGCCACTTCATGTCATAAGTCAAAAGCGTGATTGCTGACGCAATATAATAAAAATGTATCTTAATTGTTAAATTCAGCCTTGTGTGCACTTGTCTATACAAGTATATCTTACTGTATATTCTGTCCCCTCTCAGGAGCACACCATGTCGTCAGGTAAGTATCGCCAGCAAGAGATCCGCGCCCCTCGCGGCACCACGCTTAACGCCAAAAGTTGGCTGACCGAAGCGCCGCTGCGGATGTTAATGAACAACCTCGATCCCGACGTGGCGGAGAATCCTCACGAGCTGGTGGTGTACGGCGGCATTGGCCGGGCGGCGCGCAACTGGGAGTGCTATGACGCGATGGTTGCCGCGCTCACTGAACTGGAAAACGACGAGACCCTGCTGGTGCAATCCGGTAAGCCTGTCGGCGTGTTTAAAACCCATAAAAATGCCCCGCGCGTGCTGATCGCCAACTCCAACCTGGTGCCGCACTGGGCAACCTGGGAACACTTTAACGAGCTGGATGCGAAGGGGCTGGCGATGTACGGCCAGATGACGGCCGGGAGCTGGATCTACATCGGTAGCCAGGGCATCGTGCAGGGCACCTACGAAACCTTCGTCGAAGCCGGGCGTCAGCACTATAAGGGCTCCCTGAAGGGGCGTTGGGTGCTCACCGCGGGCTTAGGTGGGATGGGCGGCGCGCAGCCGCTGGCGGCCACCCTCGCGGGCGCCTGCTCCCTGAATATTGAATGCCAGCAGAGCCGGATCGATTTCCGTCTGCGCACCCGCTACGTGGATGAGCAGGCCGACAGCCTGGACGACGCGCTGGCCAGAATTCAAAAATACACCGCTGAAGGCAAAGCGGTCTCGATTGCCCTGTGCGGTAACGCGGCGGATATCGTCCCGGAACTGGTGGCGCGCGGCGTGCGCCCTGATCTGGTCACCGACCAGACCAGCGCTCACGATCCGCTTCACGGCTATCTGCCAAAAGGCTGGAGCTGGGAAGAGTATCAGCAGAAAGCGCAGCAGGATCCTGAAGGCACCGTGCTGGCGGCTAAACGTTCCATGGCCGACCACGTCAGCGCGATGCTGGCGTTCAGCAAGCTTGGCGTGCCGACCTTTGACTACGGCAACAACATTCGCCAGATGGCGAAAGAGATGGGCGTTGCCAACGCTTTTGATTTCCCGGGTTTTGTACCCGCCTATATCCGGCCGCTGTTCTGTCGCGGTATCGGCCCATTCCGCTGGGTGGCGCTCTCCGGCGACCCGGAAGATATCTATAAAACCGACGCCAAAGTGAAAGAGATTGTCGCCGATGATGAACACCTGCATCACTGGCTGGACATGGCCCGCGAGCGCATTAACTTCCAGGGCTTACCGGCGCGTATCTGCTGGGTGGGGCTG
This sequence comes from Silvania sp., assembly GCF_051656365.1. Taxonomy (NCBI): domain Bacteria; kingdom Pseudomonadati; phylum Pseudomonadota; class Gammaproteobacteria; order Enterobacterales; family Enterobacteriaceae; genus Silvania; species Silvania sp. Next base: position 42,755 of record NZ_JBOGBT010000036.1, read on the forward strand.
GAGTGGCGGCAGAAGCTGGGCCTGGCCTTTAACGAAATGGTGCGCCGCGGCGAAGTGTCCGCGCCGATTGTCATCGGTCGCGATCACCTTGATTCTGGCTCAGTGGCCAGCCCCAACCGCGAAACCGAAGCGATGCGTGACGGCTCTGACGCGGTCTCTGACTGGCCGTTGCTCAATGCCCTGTTGAATACCGCCAGCGGCGCGACCTGGGTCTCGCTGCACCACGGCGGCGGCGTCGGGATGGGCTTCTCCCAGCATGCCGGGATGGTGATTGTCTGCGACGGCACCGATGAAGCCGCCGCGCGCATTGCCCGCGTGCTGCACAACGACCCGGCAACAGGCGTGATGCGCCATGCGGACGCCGGATATGACATCGCTATCGACTGTGCGAAAGAGCAGGGCCTGAACCTGCCGATGATCGCCGCCACACAAGGAAAGCACTGATGAATGCCTTAACCCTTACCCCCGGTACCCTGACGCTGGCGCAGCTCCGTCAGGTATGGCGCCATCCGCTGCAGATTACGCTCGATGACGCGGCCCACGGGGCGATTAACGCAAGCGTTGCCTGCGTCGAAGCGATTGTCGCCGAAGGTCGCACCGCCTACGGGATCAACACCGGGTTTGGCCTGCTGGCGCAAACGCGTATCGCCACGCACGATCTGGAAAACCTGCAGCGCTCGCTGGTGCTGTCCCATGCTGCGGGCGTCGGCCAGCCGCTGGACGACGACATCGTACGCCTGATGATGGTGCTGAAAATCAACAGCCTGGCGCGCGGTTTCTCCGGGATCCGCCTGAGCGTGATTCAGGCGCTGATCGCGCTGGTCAATGCGGGCGTATACCCGTGGATCCCCGCCAAAGGTTCGGTCGGCGCATCCGGCGATCTGGCCCCGCTGGCGCATATGTCCCTGACCCTGCTCGGCGAAGGTAAAGCCCGCTATCGCGGCGAATGGCTCCCGGCGGAAACCGCATTGCAAAAAGCCGGTCTCTCGCCGGTGACGCTGGCAGCGAAAGAGGGGCTGGCGCTGCTGAATGGCACTCAGGCGTCAACGGCGTTTGCGCTGCGCGGTCTGTTTGAAGCCGAAGATCTGTTTGCCTCGGCGGTGGTCTGCGGGGCGCTCACGACCGAAGCGGTGCTTGGCTCCCGTCGTCCGTTCGATGCCCGTATTCATGAAGTGCGCGGGCAGCGCGGGCAGATCGACGCCGCGGCGCTGTACCGCCATGTCCTGACCGAAACCAGCGCCATTGCTGAATCACATCACAACTGCGACAAAGTGCAGGATCCGTACTCCCTGCGCTGTCAGCCGCAGGTGATGGGGGCCTGCCTGACGCAGCTGCGCCAGGCAGCAGACGTGCTGCTGGTGGAATCCAATGCGGTTTCTGATAACCCGCTGGTGTTTGCGGCAGAAAATGAAGTGGTTTCCGGGGGCAACTTCCATGCTGAGCCGGTGGCGATGGCGGCGGATAATCTGGCGCTGGCGATTGCTGAAATCGGTGCTCTGTCCGAACGGCGCATTGCGTTGATGATGGATAAACACATGTCGCAGCTGCCGCCGTTCCTGGTGCGCAACGGCGGGGTGAACTCCGGCTTTATGATTGCCCAGGTGACCGCAGCCGCGCTGGCAAGCGAGAATAAAGCCCTGTCGCATCCGCACAGCGTCGACAGCCTGCCAACATCGGCGAACCAGGAAGACCATGTCTCGATGGCACCCGCGGCGGGCCGTCGCCTGTGGGAGATGGCGGGCAATACCCGTGGCGTGCTGGCGGTCGAGTGGCTGGCGGCGTGTCAGGGCGCGGATCTGCGCGACGGTCTGACCTCAAGCCCGCTGCTGGAGCAGGCGCGTCATACGCTGCGCGAACAGGTGGCGCATTATGATGATGACCGCTTCTTTGCCCCGGATATCGATGCGGCAATCGGCTTGCTGGATCAGGGCAGCCTGGTGGGATTGTTACCGGCCTTCCTGTAAAAAAATACCCGGCGAGCGCGGCTTGCCGGGTCTGTTTCTAGCTGTACAACGCGGTTATCGACGCGCTGCCCAGGGTGTGGAAATGGACGTTAAAACCCACCATCGCGCCGCTCGCCCCTTCATCGACCTCAATTCTGTCAACGTCCAGCGCGTGCACTGTGAAGATATAACGGTGGGTATCGCCTTTCGGTGGTGCCGCGCCGCCATAGCCCGCTTTGCCAAAATCGGTTCGGGTTTGTACCGCGCCATCCGGCAGTTCGACCAGCGATGAACCCGAGCCCTGCGGCAGCACGCGGGTATCGGCGGGCAGGTTGGCGACAATCCAGTGCCACCAGCCGGAGCCGGTAGGCGCGTCCGGGTCGTAGCAGGTCACAACAAAGCTTTTGGTGCCGGAGGGCACCTCGTCCCACGCCAGATGCGGAGAGATGTTATCCCCCTCGTACCCCATGCCGTTGAACACGTGGCGCGCCGGGAGTTTATCCCCGTCGCGCAGATCCTGACTGAAGAGTCGCATACTGTTTCTCCGTAATAAGTCCTGCAAAAAGTGTACTCCATAACGGAAGACGCGGGCTTAAATCACAAAGTGTTCAGGATGATTCACCGCGTTTACAACCGCGGCGGTCAGCTTGCTGAGCTGCTCGGGGCTTATCAGATACGGCGGCATCAGATAGATCAGCTTACCAAACGGACGCACCCATACGCCGCGTGCCACAAAGAAGCGCTGCAGCGCGGCCATATTCACCGGATGACGGGTTTCAACCACCCCGATGGCTCCCAGCACCCGCACGTCCGCGACATACTCAGATTCACGCGCTGCCGCCAGATCCTGCGTCAGCTGGGCTTCGATGGCGGCAACCTGAGTCTGCCACTCGCCGCTTTCGAGGATGGCCAGGCTTTCGCTGGCCACCGCACAGGCCAGCGGGTTGCCCATAAACGTTGGGCCGTGCATAAAGCAGCCCGCCTCGCCGTTGCTGATGGTCTCTGCTACCCGGCGGGTGGTGAGGGTCGCGGACAGCGTCATGGTGCCGCCGGTCAGGGCTTTACCGAGGCACAGAATGTCCGGGGTGATGCCCGCATGCTCGCAGGCGAACAGCTTGCCGGTACGGCCAAAGCCGGTGGCAATCTCGTCGGCAATCAACAGGATCCCTTCCCGGTCGCACATCTTACGGATGCGCTTGAGCCACTCAGGATGGTACATTCGCATGCCGCCCGCACCCTGCACGATGGGTTCGAGGATCACTGCCGCAATCTCGTGACGATGGGCGGCCATCAGGCGGGCGAAGCCGACCATATCCGTTTCATCCCACGCGCCGTCGAAGCGGCTCAGCGGGGTCGGGGCAAACAGGTTTTCCGGCAGGTAGCCCTTCCACAGGCTGTGCATTGAGTTGTCGGGATCGCACACCGACATCGCGCCAAAGGTGTCGCCGTGGTAGCCGTTGCGGAAGGTGAGAAAACGCTGGCGGCTCTCACCCTTGGCGTGCCAGTACTGCAGCGCCATTTTCATCGCCACTTCTACCGCCACCGAGCCGGAATCGGCAAGGAATACGCACTCCAGCGCCTCGGGGGTCATGGCCACCAGACGACGGCAGAGATCCACCGCAGGAGGATGGGTGATCCCGCCAAACATCACGTGCGACATGCGGTCAATCTGCGCTTTCATCGCTGCGTTGAGCCGCGGATGGTTGTAGCCGTGAATGGTCGCCCACCACGAGGACATACCGTCCACCAGCTGTTCGCCGCTGGCCAACGTCAGCTCGCAGCCCTGCGCCCCGGTGACCGGATAAACGGGCAGGGGCTGGCTCATGGAGGTGTAAGGGTGCCAGATGTGGCGCTGATCGAAAGCGAGATCGTCCGTTGTCATAATCGACTTGTAAACCATTTTGAAAACATTTAGGTTTACGAGTATAAACCGAACCCATCCTGAACTAAACCCTTTTGGAGACGCCCCATGGCTCACCAGACACGCTGGTCAATGTCGCAAGTCACTGCATTATTCGAAAAACCTCTGCTGGAACTGCTGTTTGAAGCCCAGCAGGTGCACCGTCAGCACTTCGATCCGCAGCACGTCCAGGTCAGCACCTTGCTGTCAATCAAGACCGGGGCCTGCCCGGAAGACTGCAAATATTGCCCGCAGAGCGCGCGCTACAAAACCGGCCTCGAATCCGAGCGTCTGATGGAAGTGGAGCAGGTGCTCGACTCGGCCCGCCAGGCGAAAAATGCCGGATCGACCCGTTTCTGCATGGGTGCGGCGTGGAAAAACCCGCACGAGCGCGACATGCCGTATCTTGAGCAGATGGTGCAGGGCGTTAAAGCTATGGGCCTCGAAGCCTGTATGACCCTCGGCACGCTGGACGACGATCAGGCCCAGCGCCTGGCCTCGGCGGGTCTGGACTACTACAACCACAACCTCGACACCTCGCCGGAATTCTACGGCAACATTATCACCACCCGTACCTATCAGGAGCGTCTGGATACGCTGGGTAAAGTGCGCGATGCGGGCATCAAAGTATGCTCGGGTGGGATTGTGGGCTTAGGCGAAACGGTCACCGATCGCGCGGGCCTGCTGCTGCAGCTGGCAAACTTGCCCACCCCACCGGAGAGTGTGCCGATCAACATGCTGGTGAAGGTGAAGGGCACTCCGCTGGCGGACAACGACGACGTCGACGCCTTTGATTTTATCCGCACCATTGCGGTGGCACGCGTGATGATGCCGACCTCTTTCGTGCGCCTCTCCGCCGGGCGTGAGCAGATGAACGAGCAGACTCAGGCGATGTGCTTTATGGCCGGGGCCAACTCTATTTTCTATGGCTGCAAACTGCTGACCACCCCGAACCCGGAAGAGGACAAAGACGTCCAGCTGTTCCGCAAGCTGGGGCTTAACCCGCAGCAGACGGCGGTGCAGACCGGTGATAACGAGCAGCAGCACCAGCTCGAACAGCAGCTTTTTAACGCCGATACCGACCAGTTCTACAACGCGGCGACGGTATGACCTGGCAGCAACGCATTGATGCCGCCCTCGACGCGCGCCGGGCGGCAGATGCCCTGCGCGTGCGCACCACGGTGGCGAACGGTGCCGGGCGCTTTCTGACCCGTGGGCAGCAGCGTTACGCGAATTTCTCCAGCAATGACTATCTGGGCTTAAGCCAGCATCCCGACGTTGTCCGCGCCTGGCAGCAGGGCGCGGAGCAGTATGGCGTGGGCAGCGGCGGCTCCGGCCACGTCAGCGGCTACACCACCGCCCATCAGGCGCTGGAAGACCATCTGGCGGGCTGGCTCGGCTATGATCGCGCGCTGCTGTTTATCTCCGGCTTTGCCGCCAACCAGGCCCTGATTGCCGCGCTGACCGGCAAAGACGATCGCATCGTCGCTGACCGCTTAAGCCATGCTTCGCTGCTGGAAGCCGCCAGTCATAGCCCGGCTCAGCTCAGGCGCTTTGCCCATAACGATGCCGCCCAGCTTGCCGCACTGCTGGATAAACCCTGCGAAGGACAGCAGCTGGTGGTCACCGAAGGGATTTTCAGCATGGACGGCGACAGCGCCCCGCTGGGGGAACTTCATACGGCGGCGCAGCGTAACGCCAGCTGGCTGCTGGTGGACGATGCTCACGGGATCGGCGTCACCGGGCCAGAGGGGCGCGGCACCGCCGCCAGCCTGGGGGTAAAACCCGAGATGCTGGTGGTGACTTTTGGCAAAGGGGTGGGCGTCAGCGGGGCTGCGGTGCTGTGCAGCGCGTCGGTTGCTGACTACCTGCTGCAGTTTGCCCGCCATCTGATCTACAGCACCAGCATGCCGCCTGCCCAGGCAGTGGCCTTGCTGGCGGCGTTTAACGTGATTCGCAGCGATGACGGCGACGACCGGCGTCAGCGGCTGGCCTCCCTCATCGGCCAGTTCCGCGCGGGCGTCAGCGGACTGCCGCTGCAAATCACCGCCTCGCAGAGCGCCATTCAGCCGCTGATCGTCGGTGAAAACGATCGCGCTCTGCAGATGGCGAATACCCTCAGACAGCAGGGGATCTGGGTGACCGCCATTCGTCCGCCAACCGTTCCGATGGGCACCGCCCGCCTGCGCCTGACCCTGACTGCGGCGCATCAACCGGCCGATATCACCGCGTTACTGGAGGCGCTGCATGCCGCAAGTGAATAAACAGGCCATTGCCGCCGCATTTGGCCGGGCGGCGCAAAGCTATTCTCGCCACGACGGGCTGCAGCGGCAAAGCGCCGAAGGACTGCGGTCGCTGTTGGCTGAGGATGATTTTGCCCGCGTGCTGGATGCGGGCTGCGGGCCGGGTGGCAACAGCCTCGCGTGGCGTAACGCCGGGAGCCATGTGGTGGCGATGGATATCTCTGCCCAGATGCTGGATCAGGCGCGCAATCACCAGGTGGCGGATGATTACCTGCTGGCGGATATCGAAGCCATTCCGCTGGCCGACAGCCAGTTCGACCTGGTCTGGAGTCATCTGGCGGTGCAGTGGTGCGCCAGCCTGCCGCAGGCGCTGGCGGAGCTGTACCGGGTAGCGCAGCCGGGCGGTAAGGTCGCATTTACCACGCTGCTGAGCGGCTCGCTGCCGGAGCTGAATCAGGCCTGGCGAGCAGTCGATACCCAGCCGCATGTGAACCGTTTTCTGACCGGGCAGCAGGTGACCGATGCCTTGTCCGGCTGGCGCTACCGCTGTGTTATTCAGACCGTGACCCTGCTGTTCGACGATGCGCTGAGCGCGATGCGTTCGTTGAAAGGCATTGGCGCCACCCATCTGCATGGCGGGCGGGGCGATAAGCCGTTAACGCGCGGCCAGCTACAGCAGCTGGCGCTGGCCTGGCCGCAGCAGGCGGGGCAATTCCCGCTCTCTTACCAACTCTTTCATGGGATAATTGAACGTGACTGAACGTTATTTTGTGACCGGCACCGACACCGAGGTCGGTAAAACCGTCGCCAGCAGCGCACTGCTGCAGGCAGCAAATGCTCTGGGTCTGAAAACCGCGGGCTACAAGCCGGTGGCCTCGGGCAGTGAAATGACGCCCGAGGGGCTACGCAACAGCGACGCGCTGGCGCTCCTGCGCAACAGCAGCGTGGCGCTGAGCTATCAGGCGGTGAATCCCTACACCTTCGCCGAGCCGACCTCGCCGCATATCATCAGCGCCGACGAGCAGCGCCCGATTGCGTTTAGCACCCTTTCCGCAGGGCTGCGGGCGCTGGAAAGCCGTGCTGACTGGGTGCTGGTAGAGGGCGCGGGCGGCTGGTTTACGCCGCTGTCAGAGGAGCTGACCTTCGCCGACTGGGCGATTGCCGAGCACCTGCCGGTGATCCTGGTGGTGGGGGTGAAGCTGGGCTGTATCAATCATGCAATGCTGACCGCGCAGGCGATCCGCCAGGCGGGGCTGCCGCTGGTGGGCTGGGTGGCGAATGTCGTGGTGGCGCCTGGCAAACGCCACGCAGAATACATGGCGACGCTCAGACGCGTGCTGGCGGCACCGCTGCTGGGTGAAATTCCGTGGCTGGGCGACGATGCCGATACCACGGCGGTGGGGCGCTACCTCACGCTTAACCCGCTGGTGACGCCGTCCCCATCCAGTGTTCAATAAGCGGATCGTTAAGCTCGCTTACATGGCCCTGGGCCACGCTACGCCCGCGCCAGAGCAGGCAAAAGCGCTCCGCCACCCGGCGAATCAACCCCAGCTGCTGCTCGGCCAGTAGCACCGACAGCCCCAGCTCGCGGGTAAGCCTGGCCAGCAGCATTGCCAGCCTGGCGGTCAACAGCGGGTCGGGGCCGCGGCTGGGCTCGTCCAGAATCAGCAGGCGCGGGCGGGTGACCAGCGCGTTAGCCAGCGCCAGCTGATACTGCAGGTCATCGCTGATGCCCGACGCGCGCCGCTGGCGCAGCGGGTAAAGCTCAGGAAAGAACTCAAAAATATCGCTGTTCATCGACCCACTCGTCTCGCCTTTTGCCCGCCTCGCGATGTGCAGATTCTCCTCTACGGTGAGTTGAGAAAAGATCCGCCGATCCTGTGAAACATAGCCAATTCCCGGGCCTGTGCGCGCCTCTGAGCCGCCGGACAGCAGAGGGAAGGGCGATGCCCCGGCTTCGTGCCAGACCATGGTGCCGCTGGCAATAGGCAGCAGGCCCGCGATGCAGTTCATCAGCGTGGTTTTCCCCATTCCGGGCAGACCGACGATGCCGGTGCAGACGCCGGGAGGAAGGTCGAGGTCAACATTCCACAGCGTGTGTTGATTTCCGTAATACTGGTTAATAGCGCGCAGGCTCAGCATGGTGTTGCTCCTTTTCGGGTAACAGACATCCTGTGTTGCAAGACCCTTGCCACCGTCCTGAAAGTGGCAGTTAAAGGCTGTTTTTTCGGAATACACCTGAAAGTCAGGGGGAGGGTTAACAGAATAATGCACTGTGTCAGTGCCAGACGGGCGGGTTTGGTGCAGCTCTCTCAACAGGAAAATGTGACTAAGATCGCATCACTTTGTTATCCTCATTACAGCGGTCAAATGCCAAAAATAGCTAATAAATATTTTTTACCGTCGCGCTGTGCGGAAAAACCGGGAATTAGCCGAGTCACGAGTGGCATGGGCTGGAAGCAGTTATCCACTATTCCTGTGGATAACCATGTGCATTAGAGTTAGAAAACACAAGGTAAGCGAGAGAAGACGCGGCCTGCGCCTGAATTGCTGCGAAACGCGTCTTTTGAAAATACTTATTAAATATCAATGCGTTAAATAAAATCAATCACTGTCATCAAACTGTCAAGTGGACCGGCAAAAGTGAAGCGGAACGGCTTGACAAATGTTAAAAATGGAAAAGTTCTGGGGATAACCGTACCGCTGTGGAATTTTATCTGGTCACCGCCGAAATTTTGCGCAGCTTTGCGCGTTTCATGCCGTAAGCCGCAGTAATATGGGTGTATGATACTGTAATTTCATCCAGTATAAATTACTGGCAAAAATAGCCATCGAGAGTAAAATTACTCACCTGCCGTATAAACCATCATCAGGTCGTCGTTCATGAGTAAACCGTTCAAACTGAATTCCGCTTTCCGTCCTTCCGGCGATCAGCCTGAAGCGATTCGCCGCCTGAAAGAAGGGCTGGAGGATGGACTCGCACACCAGACACTGCTGGGGGTGACCGGTTCGGGTAAAACCTTTACCGTCGCCAACGTTATCGCCGATTTGCAACGGCCGACCATGGTGCTGGCACCTAATAAAACGCTGGCGGCGCAGCTCTACGGCGAGATGAAAGAGTTTTTCCCGGATAACGCGGTGGAGTACTTTGTCTCCTACTACGACTACTATCAGCCGGAAGCCTACGTTCCCAGCTCCGATACCTTTATCGAAAAAGACGCCTCGGTGAACGAGCATATCGAGCAGATGCGTCTGTCGGCGACCAAAGCGCTGCTGGAACGTCGCGACGTGGTGGTGGTAGCCTCCGTTTCAGCTATCTACGGGCTGGGCGATCCTGACCTCTACCTGAAGATGATGCTGCACCTGACTCAGGGGATGATTATCGATCAGCGCGCCATCGTGCGTCGGCTGGCCGAGCTGCAGTACACCCGCAACGATCAGGCGTTCCAGCGCGGGACGTTCCGCGTGCGCGGCGAAGTGATCGACGTCTTCCCGGCCGAATCCGATGACGTCGCGCTGCGCATCGAACTGTTTGACGAAGAGGTGGAGCGGCTGTCGCTGTTCGATCCGCTGACGGGTCATATCGAGTCGACCATTCAGCGCTACACCATCTACCCGAAAACGCACTACGTCACTCCGCGCGAGCGCATCGTGCAGGCGATGGAAGATATCAAGGTCGAACTGGCGGATCGACGTAAGAATCTGCTGGAAAATAACAAGCTGCTGGAAGAGCAGCGCCTCAGTCAGCGCACCCAGTTTGATCTCGAGATGATGAACGAGCTGGGCTACTGCTCGGGTATCGAAAACTACTCCCGCTATCTCTCGGGCCGCGGTCCCGGCGAGGCACCTCCGACGCTGTTTGACTACCTTCCGGCCGACGGCCTGCTGGTGATCGACGAATCGCACGTCACCGTGCCGCAAATCGGCGGCATGTACCGTGGCGACCGCGCGCGCAAAGAGACGCTGGTGGAGTACGGCTTCCGCCTGCCGTCCGCGCTGGATAACCGACCGATGAAGTTTGAAGAGTTTGAGGCGCTGGTGCCGCAAACCATCTATGTGTCGGCGACGCCGGGCAACTACGAGCTGGAGAAATCGGGCGACGACGTGGTGGACCAGGTAGTGCGTCCGACCGGTCTGCTGGATCCGATTATTGAGGTGCGCCCGGTGGCGACGCAGGTGGACGACCTGCTCTCGGAGATCCGCATTCGGGCGGCGATCAACGAGCGTGTGCTGGTTACCACTCTCACCAAACGCATGGCTGAAGACCTGACCGAGTACCTCGAAGAGCACGGTGAGCGGGTGCGTTACCTGCACTCGGATATCGATACCGTCGAGCGCATGGAGATCATCCGCGATTTGCGCCTTGGCGAGTTCGACGTGCTGGTGGGCATCAACCTGCTGCGTGAAGGGCTGGATATGCCGGAAGTCTCGCTGGTGGCGATTCTGGATGCCGATAAAGAGGGCTTCCTGCGCTCTGAGCGTTCGCTTATTCAGACCATTGGGCGTGCCGCGCGAAACATCAACGGCAAAGCGATTCTCTACGGCGACAGAATTACTGCCTCAATGGCCAAAGCGATCGGTGAGACCGAGCGGCGTCGTGAGAAGCAACAGCAGTACAACGAAGAGCACGGCATCACACCGCAGGGTCTGAACAAGAAGGTGGTGGATATCCTGGCGCTGGGGCAGAACATCGCCAAAACCAAGGCGAAAGGTCGCGGCAAATCACGCTCACCGGTTGAGGCCGATACCATTGTGCTGACGCCAAAAGCGCTGCAGCAGAAAATCCACGAACTGGAAGGACAGATGATGCAGCATGCCCAGAATCTGGAGTTCGAGGAGGCGGCGCAGATCCGCGACCAGCTGCATCAGCTGCGCGATCTGTTTATTGCGGCATCGTAAATTCTGCTTACGAAGCCCCCTTTACCCACGGTATAGGGGGCTTTTTTTTACAAGGGCGTATGTGTAGGCAAACGCAGAATAATTTTTATTACGTTCTAATATTCTTTTTTTAAATTGATTGGGTATTTTTCATTTGTTATTAAAATACAATTATCAATTACATCCAGTGTCCAAATTCGGACTAAATAATTTGAAGTGTTTTTTATGCTGTAATCTTTCTTCCGCGCAAGAAAATAAATATCCCCTCCCGCCTGTCTCTGTAAGGGTTACACACAATAATATAAGGAATATCTTATGGGTAAAAACGTAACAGCAACGACGTAAAATATGTTGTTGTAAATTTATGTTACATATTTTTATTTCCTTCCGCCTTTGTGACATTTTTATACTCGTTTTATCAGGCTCTTATTCGAAATTATATAGGGGCCTATAAATACTACGTCATGCTTGCTGATAAATGGAATGCGCTCGCTTTTGACCCCGGATAGTGATTTACGCCGTATGGCGTAAGCAGGGATGTTGTTCTGGCAACCAAGCCATTCTTATTAATTTCTCGCGGGTACTGACCGTTTTTCTCTATTCCATAGAACAGGGACAGCCATGTCTAACTCCTATCAGTCCGAGATCCCCAAAGCCCGCGTTAATATTCAGCTCAGTCTGCATACGGGCGGCGCACAGAAGAAAATTGAATTGCCCCTCAAGCTGGTGATGGTCGGGGATTACAGCAATGGTGCTGAACAACGCCCGGTGTCAGAGCGTGAAAAGGTCAACGTTAATAAGCATAACTTTAACAGTGTGCTGGCCGACTTCTCTCCTTCCTTAAAACTGTCTGTCGACAACACCCTTGCCAATGACGGTAGCGAAGAGGCCGTGAATCTGACCTTCCGCGACATGCAGGATTTCACCCCGGAACAGGTCGCCCGCCAAATTCCCCAGCTTAAAGCCATGCTTGCCATGCGCAACCTGCTCCGCGATCTGAAGGCCAACCTGCTGGATAACCAGGCCTTCCGTAAAGAGCTGGAAAAAATCCTCCTCGACCCGGCGCTGAGCGCTGAACTGCGCAGCGAGCTCTCTGCCCTTGCGCCAAAACATCCCTGACGGTTGCGATATTTAACGGATTAACGAGAGAAGATGCTGATGTCTGTACAAAATGAAAATGCCGCTGGCGGCGAAAGCGTAGTGCTGGAACGTCCTGAAGCAGGCGGTGTGTATGCCTCCCTGTTTGAGAAAATCAATCTGAACCCGGTCTCGTCCCTGAGCGCGCTGGATATCTGGCAGGATGCGCAGGCGATGTCGGATGCGACGGCCGATGAGCGTCTGACCGCCGGAATGCAGGTGTTCCTGGAATGCCTGAGTAAAGCGGGCGCTAAAGTCGATAAGCTTGACAAAAATCTGATTGATCACCATATCGCGGAGCTGGATTTCCAGATTAGCCGCCAGCTGGATGCCGTCATGCACCACGACGATTTCCAGGCCGTCGAGTCCCTGTGGCGCGGCGTGAAGTCGCTGGTGGATAAAACCGATTTTCGCCAGAACGTCAAAATTGAGCTGCTGGATCTGTCCAAAGAGGCCCTGCGCCAGGACTTTGAAGACGCGCCAGAGATAATCCAAAGCGGTCTGTATAAACACACCTATATTGATGAATACGACACCCCGGGCGGCGAGCCGATTGGGGCGCTGATCTCCGCGTATGAGTTTGATGCCTCGGCGCAGGACGTGGCGCTGCTGCGCAATGTCTCCAAAGTCGCCGCGGCGGCCCACATGCCGTTTATCGGTTCTGCCGGACCCAAATTCTTCCTCAAAGAGTCGATGGAAGAGGTCGCTGCCATCAAAGATATCGGCAATTACTTTGACCGCGCCGAATACATCAAATGGAAATCCTTCCGCGATACCGATGACTCCCGCTATATCGGCCTGGTGATGCCCCGCGTGCTCGGACGTCTGCCATATGGCCCGGACACGGTGCCGGTGCGCAGCTTTAACTATGTCGAAGAGGTTAAAGGCCCGGAACACGACAAATATCTGTGGACTAACGCCTCGTTTGCCTTCGCGGCCAATATGGTGCGTAGCTTTATCAATAACGGCTGGTGCGTCCAGATCCGCGGCCCACAGGCCGGTGGCGCGGTACAGGATCTGCCGATCCACCTTTACGACCTCGGCACCGGCAATCAGGTGAAAATCCCGTCGGAGGTGATGATCCCGGAAACCCGCGAATTTGAGTTCGCTAACCTCGGTTTTATCCCGCTGTCGTACTACAAAAACCGCGATTACGCCTGCTTCTTCTCGGCGAACTCCACCCAGAAACCGGCGCTGTATGAAACCGCGGATGCCACCGCCAACAGCCGGATTAATACCCGTCTGCCTTACATCTTCCTCCTGTCCCGCATTGCGCATTACCTGAAACTCATCCAGCGGGAAAACATCGGTACCACCAAAGACCGCCGACTGCTGGAGCTGGAGCTCAACACCTGGGTGCGCAGCCTGGTCACCGAAATGACCGATCCGGGCGACGAGCTGCAGGCCTCCCATCCGCTGCGTGATGCGAAAGTGGTGGTCGAGGATATCGAAGATAACCCGGGCTTCTTCCGCGTCAGACTCTTCGCGATCCCTCACTTCCAGGTGGAAGGCATGGACGTGAATCTGTCTCTGGTCTCGCAGATGCCGAAGGCGAAATCGTAATTAAGGCAGGAAGCCGATGAAAACGGAACAACCGTTATGGGGCAGGGGGATCATGATCTCGCCCCAGCACTTCCAGCAACAGGCCGCGTATGCGGCCTGGTCTGCGGAATGCATTGCGCAGATGGGCCTCAATCATCCCTGGGGAGTCATTGAGGCCACCTTTGAACCGGATGCGCTGAAGCTGGGCCGCCTGCATGCCCGCAAGCTGCATCTGCGGTTTCAGGACGGCACGCTGGTTGATACCCACAATGCTGATGCGCTGCCGTCCGCACTGTTGCTGGACGGCGAATCCCGTGAAACGGTAGTGCTTCTGGCCCTGCCGCTGCTGCGCGCCAACGGGGGTAACTGCCTGGCACCGGATGCGGTGGCGGAACGTCCGGTGCGTTACCGTCAGCGCTGGCATGACGTGCGTAATCAGTTTGGCGATGACACCCGCCAAATCGCCGTGTTGCAGTCAGAGCTGAGCCTGCGCTTTGCACATCAGGACAACAGCGATTACCTGACCTGTCCGGTTGCGCGGCTGCAGCAGGACTCGCAGGGTGCCTGGACGCTGGATGAGACGTTTCTTCCCCCACTGCTGACTGTGCAAAGCAGTCGCTGGCTGGTGACCCAGCTGGAACAGCTGATGATTCAGCTTCGCGCCCGCCTGACGCGCCTGATGGCCATGCGCCGTGAGAGCAACGAACGGATGGCCGATTTTGCGGTGGCGGATGTCTCCCTGTTCTGGCTGCTGAATGCGCTGAACAGCGCAGAACCGCTGCTTGGACAGTTTGAGCGTCAGTTGCAGAGTCCGGTAGAACGCCTGTATCCGGAGCTGGCGCGCCTGGCGGGCAGTCTCCTGACGTTCTCCCTTGACCATCTTGTCAGCGACATCCCGGCGTACCAGCATCACCAGCTTAACGCAGTGTTCCCACCGCTGTTTGAACTGCTGAGTGACCTTCTGGAAGCCAGCCTGCCGTCGCGGGTGGTCGCCATTGATCTTACGCATGACAAACGTCTGCGTCAGTGGCTGGCCCGTCTGCAGGATCCCCGCCTGCGCGAAGGGGCCGATTACTACCTCTCGGTCCGCTCGTCGATCCCGGTGGCCCAGCTGCAGGAGCAGTTCCCGCTCCAGTGCCGGGTGGGCAGCCCGGATTTTGTCACCAGCCTGGTGAACCAGTCCCGGCAAGGGATCCCGCTCAGGGCGCTTCGTCATGTGCCTGCGGCTATTCCGCTGCGTCTGGAAAACCAGTATTTCTCTCTCGACCTGTCCCACCCGGCCGCACTGGAGATGCTGGAGAGCGGCAGCTGCATGTTCTATACGCCGGGCATGCTGGGCGAGCCAGAGCTTGACCTCTATGCGGTGCTAAGAACATGAGTGAACGTCAACGCGGCGCGGCCGCATTCATTGATATCGATGCTCTGCTGCAAAACACCTGGCTGCAGGTGATCAGTCTGCGTCATGGTCCCGAGTTTCAGGATGGTGAGGGTCGCGCGCTCTGGGACCGCTGCGTGGCGGATATTGAGCGCGTGCAGCAGGCACTGAAGGCCAGCGAGCTGGATGAGACTAGCTGTCAGCATATCCTTACCGCCCAGTGCGCATTGCTTGATGAAGCGGTGAAAGGCCGCAGCGTTCAGGATGATGCCTGCGTGCAGTGGTACAACATTCCGCTTCAGGGGCATTTTCTAGGAACGATGGATGCCGGGGATACCCTGTGCGATCGCATGTGGGACGTGCTGCGCCAGCCCGACCCGGAAAGTGCCGTTCTGACCTGCTTTCAGCGGGTCATGATGCTGGGTTTTCTGGGCAGCTTCCGCTCGCTCAACGATCCGATACGCAAGAAGCTGGTCAGCACCCTCAGCGAACATGTTGCGCCTTTCAGCTATCCGCAAACGCACCCGGTGCTGGTGGAAAGCCGCGCCGGGCGCAGTATGGGCGGTGGGTTCTCCTCGTGGCCGATCTGCATCGCATTCAGTGTGGTGCTGGTCGTGGCGCTGTGGTGGGGGCTGGATTACTGGCTGGATCACACGCTGGCAACGCTGTTGCCGGGGGCGGTGAAATGAGTCCTGCGCAACAGCGCCTGCTTGCACTGTGGGCCGTATTGCTGAGCGGCGTGGTGTGTCTGGTCTTTTTGCCCGTTTCACGGCTGACATCGGTGCTTATTTTGCTGGCCGTCTGGGGGCTGATTGCTGCGGTCTGGTATGTGGCCAGTCGTCGTTCAGAGCATCAGGTGACGGTACGCCTCGATAATCTGCCTGAGGCGACGTACCGCCAGCCGGTGGTGCTGGTCTGTGGCGATTTGCCGCAGGCGTGGCCGGAACAGTCGCAGGCCCTGATTGTGCCTCAGGGCTGCTGGATTAGGGTGGAAAAGCATCAGGATCTGGAGCAGGTCGCTCGCCAGCTGCTGTGGTTGCGCCCGGATTGGGGGCGTCAGCTTTCGGTAATGGTCAGCGTCTGTCCGCAGAGGTACACGGATACCGAAGTCCTGACCAGCTATCTGCTGGCCCTGCGCTGGCAAATCAGCCAGCTACGTCGGGAGACCGGACATTCCTTTCCCCTGGTGCTGAGCGGCCAGGCGGGCAGTGCGATCATGAACGATATGCTCTGGCAGGCGGCCATCTCCAGCGAGGGCGTTCACGTCTGGCGAGCGTCCTCCGCACCTTGTTCGATTGCGGCCTGGGTCACCACGGGCGGGGCGATGGCCATGCAGCAGCAGGTGCTGATGAACAGCCTGATAGGTTGGTTTCATCAGCATGTTAAAGCGGTGTTTATCGACAAAAATCCGGACATTCCTGCTATTGCCCCCACGGCGGTGCTGTGGGGAATGGGGCCGAGGCTTGCCGGGAGTCTGGCGTCATCGGTCTGGACCGCCTGGCTCTCCCGCCACACCGCGATGCAGCGCGTTGCCGGGTGGCAAACGCAGGGAACCGACAGTACGGCGACGTCACTGCTGCCGGACTTCGTCCTGCCGCTGCTACCAGAGGGGCAGGGGCTCACTCCGCGACAGCGAAGCTTGCGCTGCGGGCTGACGATGTTCACCGGCGCCGTTATCGCTGCCCTGCTATGCAGCGGCTGGAATAACCACCAGCTAGTGCAGCGTCTGAGCTTTGATATTCACCGCTATAACCGTATTCCGATGGGTAACGCCGTTCTGAAAGCCGAGGCGGTTAGCGTATTACGCGGCGATGCGGCGATGCTGGATGGCTGGGCACGCAGCGGCGCACCTGTACGGATGAGTCTGGGATTATATCAGGGGACACGCCTGCACATACCGGTGCTGAACGCCATCCGTTCGTATCTCCCGCCGCCCCCACCGTCGGTTCCTGAACCGCAAGCTATCCCGAAAATCGTTCGTCTCGACAGCATGTCGCTGTTCGACTCCGGCAAGTCTGTGCTGAAAAGCGGCTCCACCAAAATGCTGATCAATTCTTTGGTAGGGATCAAAGCGAAGCCGGGCTGGCTGATCGTGGTCAGCGGCCATACCGACAACACCGGCAACCCGCAGCTGAACCAGACCCTGTCCCTGAAGCGTGCCGAAGCAGTACGGGACTGGATGCGGGACACCGGGGATGTGCCGGAAAGCTGTTTTGCGGTGCAGGGCTATGGCGAAAGCCGCCCTGTCGCCACCAATGACACCCCGGATGGGCGTGCGCTCAACCGCCGTGTCGAAATCAGTCTGGTTCCGCAGGCCAATGCCTGCCTGATGCCAGGCAATACCCCGGCGTCATCGCAGGATGATGGCGCATCACAACACAATGGAGAGTAATTCAATGGCAATTCCTGTTTATCTCTGGCTGAAAGACGACGGTGGCGCGGACATTAAAGGGGATGTGGACGTTCAGGATCGTGAAGGCAGTATCGAAGTGGTCGCCCAGCAACACAACCTGTACATCCCAACGGACAACAACACCGGCAAGCTGACCGGAACCCGTATCCACACCCCGTTCCGCTTCACCAAGGAGATCGACTCCGCCAGCCCGTATCTGTACAAGGCGGTGACCACCGGTCAGACCCTAAAGTCAGCAGAGTTCAAATGGTACAAGATCAACGATGCGGGTCAGGAGGTGGAGTACTTCAACACCAGGCTTGAGAACGTGAAAGTGGTGAAAGTGGCGCCGGTGATGCACGACATCAAGGATCCGAGCTTCGAGAAGCACAACCACCTTGAGCAGATCGAACTGCGCTACGAAAAAATCACCTGGACCTACAAAGACGGCAACATCATTCACTCCGATTCCTGGAACGAACGCGCCACCGCGTAACACTCTGGCGGGCCGCTAACGCTGCCCGCTTTTTTGCTGAGCGTCGGTCCGTCACGGGCGTTCAGCAAAAAACACAAAACTTGCCTGCCTGACCTGATGCGCTTGGGTTCCTTATCAACAAAGGAAAGCGATGGGCGGTAGCGTGCCCGGGAACAATCGAGAGAGAGAAAATGGAAAATTCCGCCGTCCTGTTACGCCGTCTTAACCCCTACTGCGCCCGCGCGCTGGAAGGTGCCGCTTCCCTGTGCCAGACCCGCGCCCACGCTGAAATTAGACCGGAACACTGGTTGATGAAGTTGCTGGAACAGGGTGAAGGCGATCTTACCGTGCTGGCGCGCCGCTACGAGTGGGATATGGACGGCATATGGCAGGCGCTGCTGGGGTGGCTGGACCGGTTCCCACGCGCGGTGCGCGGCCGCCCGCAGCTGGCGGAACCCCTTAATGCGCTGCTGAAAGCGGCGTGGATGGCGGCATCGTTGCAGGGTGAAGAGCAGATCCGCAGTCAGCATCTGCTGATGGCGCTCACGGGAAACCCAACGCTAATCCACTGTGATGGCCTGTGGCCGCTGCTGACCCTCAGCCAGAGCCAGCTTGAACGTCTGCGCCCACTGCTGGACGCACAGTCCGATGAGCGTCCGGAGGTGCGGCCGATCGCGTCAGGGGATGGCGTCGAGTTTGTCGGTCGTCCGATTGATGCTGAGGCGAAAGACGGGGAACTTAGCCCGCCGCTGCAGAACGCGCTGGATAAGTTCACTCTGGATGTGACCGCCAAAGCGAAAGCCGGCAGCATCGACCCGGTGTTTGGCCGCGACAATGAAATTCGGCAGATGGTGGATATTCTCTCCCGCCGCCGCAAGAACAACCCGATTCTGGTCGGGGAGCCGGGCGTGGGCAAAACGGCGCTGGTGGAGGGACTGGCGCTGCGCATTGCAGAAGGCAACGTCCCGGAATCGCTCAAGCCGGTGATTCTGCGCACTCTCGATCTCGGTCTGCTTCAGGCCGGAGCGGGCGTGAAAGGCGAGTTCGAACAGCGCCTGAAAAACGTGATTGATGCGGTGCAGCAGTCACCGGTGCCAATCCTGCTGTTTATCGACGAAGCGCACACCATTATCGGTGCCGGTAATCAGGCCGGTGGCGCGGATGCGGCCAATCTGCTGAAACCGGCCCTGGCGCGGGGCGAGCTACGCACCATCGCGGCGACCACCTGGAGCGAGTACAAACAGTATTTCGAGCGTGATGCCGCGCTGGAGCGTCGCTTTCAGATGATCAAAGTGGATGAGCCGGATGATGACACAGCCTGTCTGATGCTCAGGGGCCTGAAGTCCCGCTATGCCGAACACCACAATGTGCATATCACTGACGCCGCCGTGCGTGCCGCCGTCACGCTTTCCCGTCGCTATCTGACCGGCCGCCAGCTGCCGGATAAAGCCGTCGATCTGCTCGATACCGCAAGCGCCCGCGTGCGCATGAACCTGGATACCCTGCCGGAACCTCTCACCCGCATCCGCGCGCAGATCACCGCCCTGGGGATAGAGAAACAGGCGCTACTGGAAGATATGACGCTGGGTAACGATACCCACGGCGAGCGTCTGGCGGCGATTGAGCAGGAAGAGATCAAACTGATTGTGTCGCTTGATGAGCTGGAGGCGCAGTATTGCAATGAGCTGGCGCTGGTGGAACAGCTACTGGATAGCCGCCAGGATATCTCTCGCCAGAGTGAAACCTGCGCGCTACAGCAGCAGCTGAACGGGATGCAGCACAATAATCCGCTACTCGGCGTGGAGGTGGACGTGCGCACCATTGCCAACGTGATTGCTGACTGGACGGGCGTCCCGCTCTCTTCCTTGATGAAAGACGAGCAGATCGAGCTGCTCTCGCTGGAAACTGCGCTGGGCAAGCGCGTAGTGGGGCAGGATGTGGCGCTGGAGGCGCTTGCCCAACGCTTACGGGCGGCAAAAACCGGGCTAACGTCGGAAAATGGCCCGCAGGGGGTATTCCTGCTGGTTGGTCCGAGCGGTGTGGGCAAAACCGAAACGGCCCTCGCGCTTGCCGACAGTCTGTATGGCGGGGAAAAATCGCTTATCACCATCAATCTGTCGGAGTATCAGGAGCCGCACACCGTTTCCCAGCTCAAGGGTTCGCCGCCGGGGTATGTTGGTTACGGCCAGGGCGGGATCCTCACCGAAGCCGTGCGTAAACGCCCGTACAGCGTGGTGCTGCTGGATGAAGTGGAAAAGGCGCACCGCGACGTGATGAACCTGTTTTACCAGGTGTTTGATCGCGGCTTTATGCGCGACGGCGAAGGGCGCGAAATCGACTTTCGTAATACCGTCATTCTGATGACCGCCAACCTTGGCAGTGACCCTCTGATGCAACTGCTGGATGAACAGCCGCAGGCCACCGAGGGCGATCTGCACGAGCTGCTGCGCCCGATCCTGCGTAACCACTTCCAGCCTGCGCTGCTGGCCCGGTTCCAGACCGTGATTTATCGCCCGCTGGCACCCGCCGCGATGCGCACCATCGTGAAAATGAAGCTCGCCCAGGTCAGCCAGCGCCTGAGCCGCCATTACGGCCTCACCACCCATATCGAAGAAGACCTGTATGACGCGCTGACCGCCGCCTGCCTGTTGCCGGATACGGGGGCGCGCAACGTCGACAGCCTGCTCAACCAGCAGATCCTGCCGGTGTTAAGTCAGCAACTGCTTAGCCATATGGCGGCAAACCAGAAACCACGGCTGCTGACCTTAGGCTGGAGCGAGGAGCAGGGGATTGCGCTGACGTTCAGCACGGGCAAGGGGGAGCTGTCATGAGTACCCACCCCAAAATCATCTTCAGCCACAACCATCACAGGCTTTCGGTAAAAGGGTGTGAACCGGCGCTGGACGTGCTGGCCTTTGAAGGGCACGAAACCCTGAGCCAGCCGTTCAGCTACCGTGTTGAATTCACCAGCACCGACCACGGCATCAGCAAAGAGATGATGTTGATGAAACCGGGGTCGCTGACGCTGCAGGCCCCGGTCGATCAGGGTTTCGGCATTAAAATCCAGCAGCCGGTGCGGGTGATCCAGGGCGTGGTGAGCGGATTCGAACGGCTGAGCACTTCGGAAGATCAGA
>NZ_JBOGBT010000037.1:0-70632 GCF_051656365.1 Silvania sp.
CGTGACCTACATGGATGTAGGATCGCGCCCGACCCGAAGCCGGAAGGAATAAGCTGAGGGTATCGCGTAGCGACGATTTTCTTGCCGGGAGCCCGGGTAGCCAGGGCGGTGGCGATTGAGCCGCCCTGGCACGTTCACGTGTGACGCGACTGACAGAGAAGCACAACACTTAAAGTGAACGGAACCACCACCGGAGCCGCATGCTCCCCCTCACCCCAACCCTCTCCCTGAATGGAGAGGGGGCCGACCGTGCCAATTTTTTGTGGGGATCCCTCAGCCCTGTGGGAGAGGGACAGTTCCGTGCGCGTTAAATCGATGTCCGTCCAAACGCGCCCTGCCAGTCCTGCTCGAACTTCGCAATCGCAGCATCGACCGCCGGAGAGGTAATCAGCTGCTGCGCCACGTCCAGCGGCAGGGTGATAGATTCACAGCCTGCCAGCAGGCAATCCAGCGCCTGACGCGGGGTTTTAAAGCTCGCCGCCAGCACTTTTGAATTCGGTACATGAAGCGTCAGCAGCTGCTGTAATTCGGCAACGGTCTGGATCCCGTCCCCGCCCTGCGCATCCACGCGGTTAACGTACGGAGCAACATATTCCGCCCCGGCCAACGCCGCCATCATTCCCTGCGCCGCGCTGTATACCGCCGTACCCAGAGTCGGAACCCCTTGTGCTTTCAGCATCTTGATCGCCGCCAGCCCTTCTGCCGTGACCGGCACTTTCACCACCAGATCGGCCAAGATGGCGCGCAGCTTAAGCGCGTCTTCTACCATGCCTTCAGCGGTGGTTGCCATCACCTGCGCAAACAGACGGCCCTGACCGCCCATCGCCTCCTGCAGCTGAGGCAGTAACACCTCCAGCGGCGTTTTACCGGCGGCGACAATGCTTGGGTTAGTCGTGACACCTGCCAGCGGAAATACGCGGGCCAGTCGTTTAACAGCAGCTACGTCAGATGTGTCGAGATACAGTTCCATGATGTGGTCCTCAAAAATGAATCTGCAGTAACCCTATCACGAGAAAACCTGCCTCAGAGTTGATGCACGTCAAGATAACTTTCATTCGAAAGTAATTTAATCTTCATACGCAACAAGAGGCGATATTATGATCTTCAACATTCAGCGCTATTCTACCCATGACGGCCCGGGTATCCGCACCGTGGTATTTATGAAAGGCTGCTCGCTGAGCTGCCGCTGGTGTCAGAACCCGGAGAGCCGCGACCGCGCCCGGGAGGTGCTGTTTGATGCTCGCCTGTGTCTGGAAGGATGCAACCTCTGCCAGCAGACGGCACCGGGGGTTATCCACCGCGCGCTGAATGGCCTGGTTATCCACCGGGAAAAACTCGACGCCCCGCTGCTCGACGCCCTCACCGACTGCTGCCCGACGCAGGCGCTGACCGTCTGCGGTGAGGAGCAGCAGGTGGCGGATATTATGGCCACCGTCCTGCGCGATAAGCCGTTTTACGATCGCAGCGGCGGGGGAATCACCCTCTCCGGCGGTGAGCCGTTTATGAACCCGGAGCTGGCCCGCGCGCTGTTTGAAAGTAGCCATGCGCAGGGGATCCACACCGCAGTAGAAACCTGCCTGCATGTGCCGTGGCACTATATCGAACCTTCATTACCGTTCATCGATCTGTTTCTGGCGGACCTGAAGCACGTCGATGCCGAGGTCTTCAAACAGTGGACCGACGGCTCCGCGAAACGGGTGCTGGACAACCTCAAGCGCCTGGCCGCCGCCGGAAAACAGCTCACCATCCGCGTGCCGCTGATCCAGGGCTTTAACGCCGATGAAGCCTCGATTACCGCGATTACTAATTTTGCCGCCGATGAACTCAACGTCCACGACATCCATTTTCTGCCGTACCACACGCTTGGCATGAACAAATATCACCTGCTCGGCCAACCTTACTCTGCCCCTGATAAACCGCTCGATAACCCTGCCTTACTGGATTTTGCCCGGCACTATGCCGCCCAGAAAGGGTTAACCGCGACCTTACGAGGATAATGTTATGACACAGCTGAATCTTACTACCCTGAGCGAACGCATTAAGGCGCACAAATCGGCCCTGATCCACATTGTTAAGCCGCCGGTCTGTACCGAACGCGCCCAGCACTACACCGAAATGTACCAGCAGCATATGGATAAGCCGATCCCGGTGCGTCGCGCGCTGGCGCTGGCCCATCATCTGGCGCAACGCACCATCTGGATCAAACATGACGAGCTGATTATCGGTAACCAGGCAAGCGAGGTACGCGCCGCGCCGATCTTCCCGGAATATACCGTCTCGTGGATTGAAAAAGAGATCGACGACCTGGCGGATCGTCCGGGCGCGGGCTTTGCGGTCAGCGAAGAGAATAAGCGCGTGCTGCACACGCTCTGCCCATGGTGGCGTGGTCAGACGGTGCAGGATCGCTGCTACGGCATGTTCACCGACGAGCAGAAAGGCCTGCTGGAAACCGGCATTATCAAAGCCGAAGGCAACATGACCTCCGGCGACGCGCACCTGGCGGTGAACTTCCCGCTGATGCTGGAAAAAGGGCTCGACGGTATGCGCCACAAAGTCGATGAGCGCCGCACCCGCATTAACCTCACCTGCCTTGAGGATCTGCATGGCGACCAGTTCCTGAAAGCGGTAGATATCGTGCTGGAAGCGGTAAGCCTGCATATCGAACGTTTTGCCGATCTGGCCCGCGAGATGGCGAAAACCGAAACCCGCGAAAGCCGCCGCGACGAGCTGCTGGCGATGGCAGAAAACTGCGACGTGATCGCCCACGAACCGCCAAAAACCTTCTGGCAGGCGCTGCAGCTGTGCTACTTCATTCAGCTGATCCTGCAGATTGAATCTAACGGCCACTCGGTGTCGTTTGCCCGTATGGACCAGTATCTCTACCCGTACTACCGCCGCGACGTGGAGCTGAACCAGTCCCTGGATCGCGAGCACGCTATCGAGCTGCTGCACAGCTGCTGGCTGAAGCTGCTGGAAGTGAACAAGATCCGCTCCGGCTCGCACTCCAAGGCTTCTGCCGGGAGCCCGCTGTATCAGAACGTCACCATCGGCGGCCAGATGCTGGTGAATGATGTGCCGATGGATGCAGTGAACCCGCTCTCCTACGCGATTCTGGAATCCTGTGGTCGCCTGCGCTCCACCCAGCCAAACCTGAGCGTGCGCTACCATGCAGGCATGAGCAATGACTTCCTCGACGCTTGCGTGCAGGTGATCCGCTGCGGCTTCGGGATGCCGGCGTTTAACAACGATGAGATTGTGATTTCAGAGTTCATCAAGCTCGGCGTCGAAAAAGCTGATGCCTATGATTACGCGGCGATTGGTTGCATCGAAACCGCCGTCGGCGGCAAGTGGGGCTACCGCTGCACCGGGATGAGCTTTATCAACTTCGCCCGCGTGATGCTGGCGGCGATGGAAGGCGGCCGCGATGCCACCAGCGGGAATGTGTTCCTCCCGCAGGTGAAAGCCCTTTCGGCAGGCAACTTCAACAACTTCGACGAGGTGATGGCCGCCTGGGATCGTCAGATTAAATACTACACCCGTAAATCCATCGAAATTGAGTACGTGGTGGACACCATGCTGGAAGAGAACGTCCACGACATTCTATGTTCGGCGCTGGTGGACGACTGCATCGAGCGCGCAAAAAGCATCAAACAGGGCGGCGCGAAGTATGACTGGGTGTCCGGCCTGCAGGTGGGTATTGCCAACCTCGGCAACAGCCTGGCGGCGGTGCGCAAGCTGGTGTTCGAACAGGGCGTGATCGGTCAGCAGCAGCTGGCCGCTGCACTGGCGGATGACTACGAAGGACTGACCCACGAACAGCTGCGTCAGCGTCTGATTAACGGCGCACCGAAGTACGGCAACGACGATGACAGCGTGGATCTGCTGCTGGCCAGGGCGTATCAGACCTACATCGAGGAGCTGAAGCAGTACCATAATCCGCGCTATGGCCGTGGCCCGATTGGCGGCAATTACTATGCGGGTACGTCGTCTATCTCGGCTAACGTGCCGTTTGGTGCCGCAACCATGGCGACGCCGGATGGACGTAAAGCGCACACCCCGCTGGCGGAAGGGGCCAGCCCGGCTTCCGGTACCGACCATCTGGGCCCGACCGCGGTGATTGGCTCTGTCGGGAAACTGCCGACTGAAGCGATCCTCGGCGGCGTGCTGCTGAACCAGAAGCTCAACCCGGCGACGCTGGATAACGATTCGGACCGCCAGAAGCTGATGGTGCTGCTGCGCACCTTCTTCGAGGAGCACAAAGGCTGGCATATCCAGTACAACATTGTCTCCCGCGAGACGCTGCTGGAAGCGAAGCAACACCCGGACCAGTATCGTGATTTGGTGGTGCGCGTCGCAGGTTATTCGGCATTCTTCACCGCCCTGTCGCCGGATGCGCAGGACGATATCATCGCCCGTACTGAACATACGCTGTAGTTTGATCCCCTTTCCCACAGGGAGAGGGAGAAAACCCATAAAACGGCAACCCTGTTGCCGTTTTGCTTTTACCTCGGCTGCCCGGCTTTTTTGACTTTCATTCGAAATTAAATTTGTGCTCCCCATCACCTTGTTATTAGAATGTTTCAAACGCAGTGATTCAGGAGCGCAATGTATGACCGTTAAAGTTATCGTCACAGATATGGACGGAACTTTTCTTGATGACGCCAAGCAGTACGATCGTGACCGCTTTCAGGCGCAATTCCAGCAACTTCAGGCACGTAATATTGAGTTCGTTGTCGCCAGCGGCAACCAGTATTACCAGCTGATCTCGTTCTTCCCGGAACTCAAATCGCAGATCTCGTTCGTTGCGGAAAATGGCGCGCTGGTGTTCGATCACGGCGAGCAGATTTTCCACGGCGAACTGACTCAGCATGAATCGCAGGTGGTGTTCGGCGAACTGCTGAAAGATAAGTCCCTGAACTTCGTCGCCTGCGGGCTGCAGAGCGCATACATCAGCGATAAGGCACCAGAGGCGTTTGTCGCGCTGATGTCAAAGCACTACCACCGCTTACAGCGCGTCAGCGACTACCGCGAGATCGACGATGTGCTGTTTAAATTCTCGTTGAACCTGCCCGACAGCGACATCCCAAACCTGGTCGATGCGCTGCATGTCTCCCTCGACGGGATCATGAAGCCGGTCACCAGCGGGTTCGGCTTTGTCGATCTGATTATCCCCGGTCTGCACAAAGCCAACGGCATCAGCCGCCTGCTGAAGCGCTGGAAAGTCTCCCCGCAAGAGTGCGTGGCGATTGGTGACAGCGGCAACGACGCCGAAATGCTGAAGTTTGTGAACTATTCGTTCGCGATGGGCAATGCGGGCGAGAGCATAAAAGCCCTCTCCCGCTTCCAGACCGACGACAACAACCAGCAGGGCGCGCTGAATGTGATTCAGGCCGTCCTCGATAACACCCCACCGTTCAGCCTCTGATCGTCTCGCCGGAGATCCCTCCGGCGCATTTCCCCTTTCTTTTCTCAGCCTGTGCACTTCATCAAGTTTTTTAACTTGCATTAACTTATTCTTAACCTAAAGTATCACTTGTAATCACTTTTACTTTCGAATGAAAGATAGCGAGGCTGTTATGTCCTTAACGTTTACCAGTGAAACCTTGCCTGCCGATCACAAAGCGGCGATCCGCCAGATGAAGCGCGAACTGCGGGCGCAGATTGGCGACGTGCAGGCGGTGTTTGATCGCCTGAGCGACAAGATTGCCAGCCGGGTGGCAGAGATTAACGCCCTGAAAAGCAAAGGTGACGCCGTCTGGCCGGTGATCCCGTTTGCCGACGTGCAGAGCGGTAACATCAGCCCGGCGCAGCGCGAGGCCGTCAAACGCCGCGGCTGCGCGGTGATCAAAGGTCATTTCCCGCGTGAGCAAGCGCTGGCGTGGGATAACGCCATGCTCGACTATCTGGATCTCAACCGTTTCGACGATGTCTACAAAGGACCAGGGGATAACTTCTTCGGCACCCTGACCGCCTCCCGCCCGGAGATCTACCCGATCTACTGGTCACATGCGCAGATGGAAGCCCGCCAGAGCGAAGAGATGGCCCAGGTGCAGTCGTTCCTGAACCGTTTATGGACCTTTGAGAGCAACGGCAAGCAGTGGTTTAACCCGGACGTCAGCGTGATTTACCCGGACCGCATTCGCCGCCGTCCGCCGGGAACCACCTCCAAAGGACTTGGGGCGCATACCGATTCCGGGGCGCTGGAGCGCTGGCTGCTCCCGGCCTATCAGCAGGTCTTCGCCCGGGTCTTCGATGGCAATATCGATCAATACGATCCATGGAACGCCGCGCACCGTACCGACGTGGAAGAGTACACCGTGGATAACACCACCAAATGCTCGGTGTTCCGCACCTTCCAGGGCTGGACAGCGCTGTCGGACATGATCCCGGATCAGGGCCTGCTGCACGTGGTGCCGATCCCGGAAGCGATGGCCTATATTCTGCTGCGTCCACTGCTGGATGATGTGCCGGAAGATGAGCTGTGCGGCGTGGCGCCAGGCCGCGTGCTGCCGATTTCCGCGCAGTGGCACCCGCTGCTGATTGAAGCCTTAACCTCTATTCCGGCGCTGGAAGCGGGTGATTCCGTGTGGTGGCACTGCGATGTGATCCATTCGGTTGCGCCGGTGGATGACCAGCAGGGCTGGGGCAACGTGATGTACATTCCGGCGGCCCCGATGTGCGAAAAAAACCTCGCCTACGCGAAGAAAGTCAAAGCGGCGCTGGAGACCGGCGCATCGCCGGGCGACTTCCCGCGTGAAGACTATGAAGCACAATGGCAGTCACGCTTCACGGTTGAGGATTTGAATATCCACGGCAAACGCGCCCTCGGCATGGCTTAATCATCGTACAGCCCTTCACGATCAACGGCGGTGCGTCTTTTCCCCTGACGTATCCGCCGTACCGACTCCCGCACCGCCAGCGTGCCGTTGAGCAGTAATGTCCCGACCGGCGCTTCCGGGCGCAAAAACCGCTGCTGGAGCATATGCACCGCTTCGGCGCCCAGTTCATCCCGCGGAACATGGACTGCCGTTAACGGCACATCCTGGATCGCCGCCAGATTAAAACCGTCAATACTCATCACCGACACATCCTGCGGAACCCGCAAACCCTGCTTTTGTAACGCGCTGATCGTCCCTGCAGCCATAAAATCGCCCCCCACCAGAAAGGCGGTCGGCAGATTTTTCGCCGGGGTTTGGCTGAGCCATTCGCTGACCCGTTGCTCGGTTTCTTTGGCACTGAAGCTCGGCACCACCAGCAGATCGCGTTTATCGTGGAACCGGAGATTGCGCGACTGCCACGCGTCCCGGATGCCCGCCAGACGCAGCTCCATGGTGTAACGGCGCAGACAGAGCACATTGACCACTTCACGATGCCCCATTTCAAACAGGTATTCTGCTGCCAGCTCGCCGATAGCACGGTGATCGGGTGCCACCGCCGGCAGACGCATCCGCCGATCCCGACAGTTAATCAGCATGCAGGGTTTACCCACATCCACCGCCAGATCGTGAATATGCGGATCGTCTATCCCCAGCAAGATCGCCGCCTGGGTGTCAGCCTCGTTCATGCGCGCCAGAAACAGCTGGGCATCGCCGTCATTCTCTTCCAGCGCGCAGTAACGCAGCCTGACTTCATGCGATGCCAGCGCTTTACTCACGCTCTGGATCACCCGGTAATAAAAGATGTCGGACCGCTCGTCAAACGCCCGCTGCGGGGCGAAGACCATCAGGCTATTCAGCAGCAAACGCCCGGCCGCCATCCCGTCCATCACCCCCAGCTCGCGCGCACATTCCAGCACTCTTTTGCGCGCTTTTTCGCTGGTGTTAGCCTTCCCTGCCAGCACCCTCGAAACGGTGCTGATGGAGAGCTGGGTACGGGCGGCGATTTCGGCGATTTTTAGCCTTTTTTCCATTTTGTGATCTTCCCCCGAATGTTAAATGAATAAATTTTCACAACGCGTAAACCGCTCAATAACGCATTTAATTATCATACTTACCGTGCATTAAGAACAGATATGAAAAAATTTGCACAAAACTCACTATTTCTCGTTCTCGTTCTGTCTTAAGTTCAATTTGTCACACCACTCCCATACTAGTTGTATAGCAACAACACTTAAAACTGATAAGCGGTGTGACACCTCAACCTACATACCCTGCAGTCCGTCTTGTGGAGACCGAAGAATGAGTCAGGACATCAATCACACCGTCGCGGTCGGCAAAACCCGCCGCGTCATTAAAAATCTGCGCTGGTATGTTCTGGTGCTGTTTTTGCTGGGCGTTACCGTTAACTACATCACCCGTAACTCCTTAGGCATCCTCGCCCCCGAGCTGAAAGAGAGTATGGGGATCACCACCGAACAATACTCATGGATTGTCGGTGCCTTCCAGATTGCCTATACCCTTTTCCAACCGCTGTGCGGGTGGCTGATCGATGTGATTGGCCTGAAAATTGGCTTTATGGTCTGTGCCGGTATCTGGGCACTGATGTGTATTCTTCACGCCGGGGCAGGCAGTTGGCTGCATCTGGCGATCCTGCGCTTCTTTATGGGGGCGTCGGAAGCGGCCGCCACCCCCGCTAACGCCAAAACCATTGGTGAATGGTTCCCGAAATCAGAACGTCCGATCGCCGCAGGCTGGGCGGGCGTGGGCTTCTCGGTTGGGGCGATGCTGGCACCGCCGATTATTTACTTTGCCCATGCTTCCTTCGGCTGGCAGGGTGCGTTTATGTTTACCGGCGTACTGGCCCTGCTGTGGGTGATTTTGTGGTGGGCGTTCTACCATAATCCGGAACAACACCCGAACCTGGGCAAGGACGAACTGGCCTTCATCCAGCAGGATAACGAGCCGCCTGCGGTAAAACTGCCTTTCCTGACTGCGCTAAAAACCGTCTCGAAAAACAAACGCTTTTACGGTATCGCCATCCCGGCCTTTATGGCCGAGCCGGCCTGGGCCGTGCTGAGCTTCTGGGTACCGCTGTATCTTGCCAAAGAACACGGCATGGACCTGAAACAGATTGCGATGTTTGCCTGGCTGCCGTTCCTGGCCGCCGATCTTGGCAGCGTCGCCAGCGGTTATCTCACCCGTCTTTACACCCGCCTGTTCGGCTGCTCCCGCGTGAACTCGGTGGTCGCCAGCTCCGTCACCGGCGCATTTTTGATGATCTCGCTGGCAACGGTGGCCATTACCCGCGACCCGTATATCACCATTGCGCTGATCTCCATCGGTGGGTTCGGCCACCAGATTATCTCCTGCATGCTCAGTGCGCTGGTCGTCGAGTCGTTTGATAAAGGTCAGATGGCGACCGTCAACGGGATGCGCGGCTCGGCGGCGTGGATCGCCAGCTTCCTGTTCTCTCTGTTAATTGGTGTGACCGCCGACAAAATCGGCTTCAACCCGCTCTTTATTGCCATGGGTTTCTTTGACCTGATTGGCGCTGTTTTCCTGGTGGCATTTATTGCTGAACGTCGCGCCAAGCGCGCCTGATAGTGGATGTGATACGTATGAAGACCCTTAAAAACTGGACCCTGGATAAGCAGTCAGCGAACCATCTGGAACTGCTGGTCGATAATCAGCACCGCCTGTGCCTGTATGTGCTGGAAGAGAATCTGTTCCGCGTGCTGATTAAGCGCAAAGGCGAGCTGGCGCTGGATAAAACCTGGAGCATTGCTCCGCAAAAAGATGTGCCGTGGGAAGGCCGTTCTCGTGAAGATCTTAGCGGCTTTACCTGCCCCTCCTGGACGTTGACCCACACGGACGAGGGCCTGACCGTCGCCACTGAGCACCTGCGCGTGACCGTCCACCAGCCCCTGTGGCTGGAGTGGCAGTATCGCAAGGAGGCCGGTGAGTGGCAGGCGCTGGTTAACGACCGCCCCACCAGCGCCTATCTGCTGAATGCCCACGGCGACGGCGTCGCACACTACCTGAGCCGTCGTAAAGACGAACGCTTTTACGGCCTGGGCGAGAAAGCGGGTAATTTGCAGCGTAACGGCAAGCGCTTTGAGATGCGCAACCTGGATGCGATGGGTTACAACGCGGTCAGCACCGACCCGCTGTACAAGCATATTCCGTTCACCATCGCCCGCCGCGATGACGTGAGCTACGGCCTGTTTTATGACAACCTCAGCAGCTGCTGGCTGGATCTGGGCAACGAGATCGACAACTATCACACCGCCTACCGCCGCTGGCAGGCCGAAGCGGGCGATATCGATTACTACATTTTTACCGGCAAACGCGTGCTGGATGTGACCAAGGCGTTTGTTCGCCTGACCGGCAAAACGCTGTTCGGGCCAAAATGGAGTCTCGGTTACAGCGGCTCGACCATGCACTACACCGACGCGCCGGATGCGCAAAACCAGCTGATGAACTTTATCCGCCTGAGTGAAGAGCATGCCATTCCATGTGATTCGTTTCAGCTGTCGTCGGGCTATACCTCTATTAACGGTAAGCGCTACGTCTTTAACTGGAATTATGACAAGGTGCCGCAGCCGAAGGTGATGAGCCAGGCGTTTCACGATGCCGGGTTGAAGCTGGCCGCTAACATCAAGCCGTGCCTGCTGCAGGATCATCCGCGCTACAACGAAGTGGCGGAAAAAGGACTGTTCATTCGCGACTCTGAAACCGACGCGCCCGAGCATTCAAGCTTCTGGGATGACGAAGGTTCGCACCTCGACTTTACGAATCCAGGCACGGTCCAGTGGTGGCAGAACGGCGTCACCACCCAGTTGCTGGAGATGGGGATCGACTCCACCTGGAACGATAACAACGAGTTTGAAGTGTGGGATGGCGAAGCCCGCTGCCATGGGTTTGGGCAGGAAATTGCCATCAAACATATTCGCCCGGTGATGCCGCTGCTGATGATGCGCGCCTCGATGGAAGCGCAGCAGCGTTTTGCACCGGATAAACGCCCCTACCTGATCTCCCGTTCCGGCTGCGCCGGTATGCAGCGCTACGTGCAGACCTGGAGCGGTGATAACCGCACCAACTGGGACACCCTGCGCTATAACACCCGCATGGGACTGGGTATGAGCCTGTCCGGACTGTTTAACGTAGGCCACGATGTTGGCGGCTTCTCCGGCGATAAACCGGACGCGGAACTGTTCGTGCGCTGGGTGCAAAATGGCGTCATGCATCCGCGCTTTACCATCCACTCGTGGAATGACGATCGTACGGTGAACGAGCCGTGGATGTATCCGGGCGTGACGCCTGCCATTCGTGGCGCAATTGAGCTGCGCTACCGCCTGCTGCCGTATCTGTATACCCTGCTCTGGCAGGCTCACGCCGACGATGAACCGATGCTGCGCCCGACCTTCCTCGATCACGAGCATGACGAGCAGACATTCGAAGAGTGCGATGATTTCCTGCTGGGCCGCGATCTGTTAGTCGCCAGCGTCGTCGAGGCCGCCCAGCGCGAACGTCGTATCTGGCTGCCGGACAATGAAACCGGCTGGTACGATTTCTATACTCACGAATGGTTCTCCGGCGGTCAGTGGATCGTTCGCGACGCACCGCTGGAAAAACTGCCGTTAATGGTTCGCGCCGGTGCCGGTCTGCCGCTCAGCGAACGTATCACTCATGTGAGCGCCGAGAAAGACAACACCCGCGAACTGCAATTGTTCCCGGTGAAAGGCGTGGGGACAACCTCTGGTCTGCTGTTTGAAGATGATGGCGAAAGCTGGGGCTACCAGAAAGGCAATGCGCTGTGGCTGGAATGGGAAATGGTGTGCGATGGCGCAACCATCAATCTGAACGTGGCCTCTCGCGGGGATTATCGCCCGGCCTGGAAAGCGCTTAAGGTGTCGTTACCTGCGGGGGAAAAACGCCAGCTGCGGGTGAACGGCGTTGAAGGGCGTGAGTGGGTGGTGTAACCGCCCCTCACCCCGACCCTCTCCCCATAGGGGTGAGGGTGAAAAACGCACCGAGCGGTCCCCTCTCCCCTATGGGAAGAGGGGTTTATTTTAGTTATCAATGCCTTTGCTACGCAGATAATCTTCGTAGTTACCGGTGAAGTCCACTACGCGCTCCGGCGTAATTTCAATCACGCGGGTCGCCAGCGAGCTGACAAACTCACGGTCGTGGGAAACGAAGATCAGGGTGCCCTGATACATTTCCAGCGCCATGTTCAGCGATTCGATCGATTCCATATCCAGGTGGTTGGTCGGTTCGTCCATCACCAGGATATTCGGTTTCTGCATCATCAGCTTGCCGAACAGCATGCGTCCTTTCTCACCACCGGAGAGCACTTTCGCCGGCTTTTTAATATCGTCCTGGCTGAACAGCAGGCGACCCAGGAAGCTGCGCACCACCTGCTCGTCATCACCTTCGGATTTCCACTGGCTCATCCAGTCGAAAACCGTCAGATCGTTATCGAAATCGTCAGCGTGATCCTGCGCATAGTAACCAATCTGCGCGTTCTCGGACCATTTCACGGTGCCGTTATCCGGCGCCAGTTCACCGACCAGCGTTTTCAGCATGGTGGTTTTACCCACGCCGTTAGCACCGAGGATGGCAATCTTCTCGCCCACTTCCAGCAGCAGATTGAATTTTTTGAACAGCGGACCGTTGTCGAAACCTTTCGCCAGATCTTCGACGGTCAGTGCATTACGGAACAGCTTCTTGTCCTGCTCAAAGCGGATGAACGGGTTCTGACGGCTGGAGGCTTTAACTTCGTCGAGCTTGATCTTGTCGATCTGACGCGCACGAGAGGTTGCCTGACGCGATTTAGAGGCGTTGGCGCTAAAGCGGCTCACGAAGGATTGCAGGTCAGCAATCTGCGCTTTTTTCTTGGCGTTATCAGACAGCAGACGCTCACGCGCCTGGGTGGCTGCGGTCATGTATTCGTCGTAGTTACCGGCGTACACGCGCAGTTCGCCGTAGTCCAGATCGGCCATGTGAGTACAGACCATGTTCAGGAAGTGACGGTCGTGCGAAATGATGATCATGGTGCTGTCGCGATCGTTCAGCGTCTGCTCCAGCCAGCGAATGGTGTCGATGTCCAGGTTGTTCGTTGGTTCATCGAGCAGCAGGATGTCCGGATTAGAGAACAGCGCCTGCGCCAGCAGGACACGCAGCTTCCAGCCTGGCGCGACTTCGCTCATCAGACCGTAGTGTTGCTCAACGGGAATACCCACGCCCAGCAGCAGTTCGCCCGCGCGGGACTCTGCAGAATAGCCGTCCATTTCGCCGTACAGCACTTCAAGATCGGCTACTTTATAGCCATCTTCTTCGCTCATTTCAGCCAGGGCGTAGATGCGATCGCGCTCCTGCTTCACTTCCCACAGTTCACCGTGACCCATGATCACGGTATCGAGCACCGTGAACTCTTCAAAAGCAAACTGATCCTGACGCAGCTTACCGATGCGCTCGTTCGGATCGAGGGAAACGTTACCCAGCGACGGCTCTAAATCGTTGCCGAGGATCTTCATGAAGGTGGATTTTCCGCTACCGTTGGCACCAATCAGGCCGTAACGGTTGCCGCCGCCAAATTTGACGGAAATGTTTTCAAACAGCGGCTTACTGCCAAACTGCATAGTGATGTTGCTGGTAACTAACACGGGGAATTCCTGCAAGAAGTGTGATAAACCCGGCATTATGCCACAATTCAATAATGAGATCGCGTGTAACAACGTGGTGCTAAAGGTTATTAATATGGAAAAAAGTGTGATTTAGTACACATCCGAATTCCATGCTGCGGTGAATGCACATATAATGCGCGCCTAAACCGTTCATACCTTTAACTACATGCCGTAGTGGCACAGATACCTCGCACACCATGAATATGAAATTTACATCGCTTTTTGCAGTGGCGTTTGCCGTAGTAGGGTTTTGCAAGACCGCTTCTGCTGTCACCTATCCTCTGCCAACCGACGGTAGCCGTCTGGTGGGTCAGAACCAGGTCGTGACCATTGAGGAAGGCAACACTCAGCCGCTGGAGTATTTTGCCGCGGAATACCAGCTGGGCCTCTCCAACATTATGGAAGCTAACCCGGGCGTCGACCCGTACCTGCCGAAAGGCGGCACGGTGCTGAACATTCCTCAGCAGCTGATCCTGCCGGACACCGTCCATGAAGGCATCGTCATCAACAGCGCCGAAATGCGTCTGTACTACTACCCGAAAGGCACCAACACCGTCATCGTGCTGCCAATCGGTATTGGCCAGTTAGGCAAAGATACGCCGATGAACTGGACCACCAAAGTTGAGCGCAAAAAAGCGGGTCCAACCTGGACGCCAACCGCCAAAATGCACGCGGAATATATCGCCGCAGGCGAGCCGCTGCCAGCCGTCGTTCCGGCAGGCCCGGACAACCCTATGGGTCTGTACGCGCTGTATATCGGCCGTCTGTATGCGATTCACGGCACCAATGCTAACTTCGGTATCGGCCTGCGCGTAAGCCACGGCTGCGTGCGTCTGCGTAACGACGACATCAAATTCCTGTTCGAGAACGTGCCGGTCGGCACCCGCGTGCAGTTCATTAACGAGCCGGTAAAAGCCACGACCGAGCCGGATGGCAGCCGCTACCTCGAAGTACACAATCCGCTGTCCACCAGCGAAGATCAGATCAACAATAACGTTACCGTCCCGGTCACCCTGACCAGCAACGTGCAGGCCATCACCAGCCAGCAGGATGTGGACACCACCGTTGTGGATCAGGCGATTCAGAACCGTTCCGGTATGCCGGTTCGTCTGAACTAATCGCATTACAGGCATAAAAAAGCGGGCTACGATGCCCGCTTTTTTTTATCTTATGTCTGCAGAAGAAGGTGTAATCCGTACCCTATCAGCCCCGCCCAGAGCAGCATCGGCAGCGACCAGAGATGGAAACGCCACCAGATACGGCGATTGTTGGCCATCCTGAGTGCGATGAGATTGGCCAGCGATCCCGGCAGTAAACCAAAGCCCCCGACGTTCACCGCCCACGCCAACATCGCCGTGGGTGGCACATAGTTGAGCAACAAAATGGTGGCCGGAACGTTGCTGATAAACTGCGACAGGCCGATGGCCGTCAGCCACAGTCCCGGCTGCGAGAGCCCACCAACGCTGTGCAACATCCCCTGCAGGGCCGGAACCTGAATCAACAGGTGCACGTCGATAAACATCGCCATAAACACCAGCAGCAGCGTCCAGTCCACGCTAATCAGCACCCGTCGCGCCAGCAGTAAGAAACCGCCCGCCACCAGCAAGGCCCCCCACAGCTCCTGTTTTAGCTCCAGGGCTGCGACAAAGACAATATAGAGCGCCAGACAGCTCCAGATCAGGCGTGGCTTCCACTGCGGCGCGGAGGTGCCGCTATGGTAGTTCAGCGCTTTCGCCGGGAAGGCAAACCAGCACACCAGCCCGAGGGTTAACATCATGGCCAGCGCCAGCGGCGCCATCTGCCAGGTAAAGGCGGCAAACGACAGACCGGAGCGCCCCCACAGGAGGATGTTTTGCGGATTGCCAATCGGCGTCAGCAGCGACCCGGCGTTGACCGCCAGCGCTTCAAAGATAATCAGCCGGTTAACCGGGATTTCGCACAGCTTGCGCAGGGTAAGCGTCAGCGGAACTACGATAAACAGCGCCACGTCATTGGTGAGGAACGTCGACAGCAGCGCCGCGGAGAACACCATAAACAGCGACAGCCGCCGCTCGGTGGCAAAACGGCGCACCAGCTTGCGCCCTAATACATCAAAGAAGCCGCTCTGCTCGACCCCTTTGGTCAGCATCATCAGCCCGGAGAGGGTAATAATGGTGTGCCAGTCGATGGCGGCAGGCCAACGCTTTGGCGCGAAGGGAACCAGAAAGCTGAGCCCCACGCCGACAACCAGTAACAGATGAAAGAAACGATCGCGGGCCAGCGCCCGCAGGCCAGGAAGGGTCATTCAGCGGAAGATCCGTGTTTGAGGGTAAACGCATGAAACTGCTGCAGCGTCTCTTCGCTGACATGGTGCTCCATCCCCTCGGCGTCGCGGCGGGCGATATCCGGGCTGACGCCCAGCACCAGCAGGAAGTTTTCGACGATTTGATGACGTTCGCGGCTCGCCTGCGCCAGCTTCTCCCCTTCCGGGGTCAGAAACACCCCGCGCCACGGGATCAGTTCGATCAGACCTACCGTCGCCAGACGCTTGAGCATTTTTGCCACCGTCGGCTGGGAGACGCCAAGGCGTGCAGCCATATCCACCTGACGGGCCTCCCCCACCTCGCGGATCAGATCGGAAATCAGCTCAACGTAGTCGTCGATCAACTCCCGACGATGCGCCTCGCGGACCTGACGAAAGCCTTCGACATGCTCTTCAACATTGACCAGCTGCGTCATTTTTTTGGTTATGGGTTTACCTGCACGGCGGTTCATTGGTGCTTCCTCTTGCGGATGACGCATCCAGCAAATCAATATACGGGCGGCCATTGTAAACCATCACTACATAAGCACAAAAAATTAACGTAATAGCCTTGGCTATACAATATAGCCTGTGCTATATCTGTATGTAATGCAGTCACCCTTCATGGATCGAAGGGATCACTTAACAGGAGGTCACAATGAACGAATTCAAGAGGTGTATGCGCGTGTTTAGCCACTCTCCCTTTAAAGTACGCTTAATGCTGCTGAATATGATTTGCGACATTATTAACGGCAAACCTCAGCAGAACGACAAACCTTCACGCTAAGCGGCGTCCTGGTACGCCGCGTCATTTTTCTGTCATCTCCCCCGTCCATACTGCCCGTTTGAGCGCTATTCCCCGATCTTTTTTACGGAATTGTAATCCTCTTCTCATATCACCCACTTTATAACTATTGACCTGGAACGCCGCTGGCTCTATCTTCTTGCAGCCCTGCACTTTTTGCGGCTCGCAGACGCGGACCTCACTTCCCCTTCTACGCATTCTCAGGCAGGTTTTGACCCTTGGCGCCAGGGTGAGCACATGGCGTTTTCACGATAGTGACCTATGAATTTAACCCTGAAAGACACGCTCATTACCCGCAGCCGGGCCTTAAGCCCGTGGACGGGATTCTACTTTTTACAATCGTTGCTTATTAACTTTGCCTCTGGCTACCCGTTCAGTTTGCTGTATGCCGTGGCGTTCACCTGTATTTTGCACCTGCTCTGGCTGCGCGCACCGCGCCTGCAGAAGGGTGTGCTCGGGCTTTGCTCGCTGATCGCGGCGTTATATTTCCCGTTCTCTCAGGCCTACGGCTCGCCCAACTTTAATACCCTGCTGGCGATGCACTCCACCAACATGGAAGAGTCGACGGAAATCCTGACCATTTTCCCGTGGTACAGCTACGTGGTCGGCCTGTTTATCTTTGCCCTTGGCGTGATTGCCGTGCGACGTAAGCCGCAGGCAAAAAAAGCCTGGAGCAAATTAGATACCCTGTGCCTGGTGTTTAGCGTCGCGACTTTCTTTGTCGCGCCTGTGCAGAACCTGGCCTGGGGCGGCGTGTTCAAGCTGAAAGATACAGGCTACCCGGTGTTTCGGTTTGTGAAAGACGTGGTGGTGAACAACCAGGAAGTACTGGATGAGCAGGCGCGGATGAGCGCCCTGTCGCAGATCAAGGACACCTGGAACGTGCTGTCGGTAAAGCCGAAATACCACATCTATATGGTGGTGATCGGTGAAAGCGCCCGTCGCGATGCGCTGGGGGCGTTTGGTGGACACTGGGATAACACCCCGTTTGCCAGCAAAGTAAACGGCACATTGTTTACCGATTATATTGCTGCCAGCGGTTCAACGCAGAAATCGCTCGGGCTGACGCTTAACCGGGTGGTGGACAACAAGCCGCAGTATCAGGATAACTTCGTGACGCTGGCTAACCGCGCGGGCTTCCAGAGCTGGTGGTTCTCTAATCAGGGACAGATTGGCGAATACGATACAGCTATTGCCAGTATCGCCCGACGGGCAGATGAAGCGCAGTTCCTGAAAAGCGGGGATTTTGAGGCAGATAAGAATACTCAGGATACGGCGCTGCTGAAAATGACCGAGCAGGTATTCAGCACCCAGCGTACTCAGCCGCAGCTTATCGTGTTGCACCTGATGGGTTCACACCCGCAGGCCTGCGATCGCACCCAGGGGAAATACGCGGAGTTTGTGCAGTCGAAAGAGACGTCCTGCTATCTTCAGACCATGACCCAGACCGACGACCTGCTCAGCAAGCTGTATACCCAGCTGCAGAACACGGGCGAGAGCTTCTCGATGGTCTATTTTTCCGATCACGGGCTGGCTTTCAAAGAGCGTGGGAAAGAGGTGCAGTATCTGGCGCACGACGACGGTTTCCAGCAGAACTTCCAGGTACCGTTTATGGTGCTCTCCAGCGATGATAAATCGCATCGCATCATCAAAGCGCGCCGCTCTGCCAATGATTTCCTGAGCTTCTTCTCACAGTGGACGGGGATTCGCGCGAAAGAGATCAACACCCCTTATCGGTTTGTGTCGAACGACAAAGCGCCGCCGGTTTACGTTACCAACTTCAAGTTACAGAAAGTTGACTACAACCATCTGGGCACGGATCTGTTTGAGACGAAAAGCCGGTAGGTAAAGCAGAAAAAGCAGATAAAAAAAATCCGCCATACTGGCGGATTTTTTATTGGCTCACCGAAGTGATTAGAAACGGTAGCCTACGCCAGCGATCCAGGTGCCAACGTCAACGCTACGGATGCGGCTCTGCTCATAAGAGAAGTCCAGCGCAACGTTTTCGATTGGGTTGAACTGCAGACCTGCGCCGTAAGAGAAGCCGTAGTCGCTGGTGCTATCAGTGTGTGCCAGGGCCTGGTTTTCATTGCTCTGGAATTTACCGTAACCCACACCCACAACACCGTAGATGCTCGCCCAGTCGTTCAGACGGTAAGCTGGACCCGCAGTGATGCCGTAGTACTGAGATTTGTTATAAGAGTCCGCATGCGAACGATCTTTCTCAGTGTAGGTAAAGGAACCGATAACACCCAGTGGGTTGCTATCCTGCTCGTAGCGATATTTCAGGTTGAAACCGTTAGTTTTATTCATCACGCCCTGCATATCGCTCTGAGCGTAACCGCCAGAAACGGTAGAGGTTGCCGCAACAGCGGAACCTGCAGAAACAGCGAGAACCGCAGCCAGTGCTGAAAGACATGCAATTTTTTTCATAACCACCTCAAATGTGCTTCAAGTAAATCCGTAAGTTTTAAATATATCAAAAAATCTTGTGAAACTCTTTCTCGATCGTGATGTCTAACGCGAATTTTCCTGTAACCAAACATTTCCTGCGTCAGCTATCTCTTTCAAAAAACACTAAATTTATATTTTAAAACACTCATAGTGCGCTGCAGAGACGATACATTCATCCAGACAATTCCTAATCTGTTTGGTGAATTATCCAGCTCACCGAGGCCATTCTACGGATTTCTGGGGACTTTTTTTCAACAAAGTCTCAACCGTCCGACGTTATTTACTTTACACTCCACCCTTTACTCCCTTTGACATAAATTGACAGGAGAAAGGATGCCTGGGTTGTCTCGCAGGGCGCCGGTCTGGTTGCCCATCGTCGTTATCCTTATCGCCATGCTCTCGATCCAGAGCGGCGCGTCGCTGGCAAAATCGCTTTTTCCCATTGTGGGTGCTCAGGGTGTAACGGCGCTGCGTATTGCGCTAGGGACCCTGATCCTGATTGTGATTTTCAAACCCTGGCGTCTGAGGTTTAAGAAAGAGCAGCGGCTGCCTCTGCTGCTGTACGGCCTGTCACTGGGGGCGATGAACTACCTCTTTTACCTGTCGATTCAGACCGTTCCGCTAGGTATTGCCGTCGCGCTGGAGTTTACCGGCCCGCTGGCGGTCGCGCTGTTCTCCTCCCGCCGGGCGGTGGATTTTGTCTGGGTGGTGCTGGCGGTGCTGGGGCTGTGGTTCCTGCTGCCGCTGGGTCAGGATGTATCCCAGATCGATTTAACCGGTGCGCTGCTGGCGCTGGGCGCGGGTGCCTGCTGGGCCGTCTATATCCTCACCGGGCAACGCGCCGGGGAAGAGCACGGGCCTGCCACCGTGGCGCTCGGGTCGCTGATCGCCGCCATCGTGTTTGTTCCCCTCGGCATGGCGCAGGCGACGGAATCTATCTGGCAGTGGTCGATACTGCCGGTGGGGCTGGCCGTGGCGGTGCTCTCCACCGCTCTCCCCTACTCGCTGGAGATGATCGCTCTGACCCGCTTGCCGACGCGTATTTTTGGCACCCTGATGAGCATGGAGCCCGCGCTTGCGGCGATGTCCGGGATGGTGTTCCTCGGCGAAACCCTGACCTTTACCCAGACGCTGGCGCTCTGTTC
The DNA here is from genome assembly GCF_051656365.1 of Silvania sp. Lineage (NCBI taxonomy): Bacteria > Pseudomonadati > Pseudomonadota > Gammaproteobacteria > Enterobacterales > Enterobacteriaceae > Silvania > Silvania sp. The sequence goes on from NZ_JBOGBT010000037.1 coordinate 20,253, forward strand.
TATCATTGCCGCCTCGATGGGCTCGACGCTGACCCTGCGCCGGGAGAGCAAAGTCGAAGAGGTGGATATCCGCTAGCGGCACGTTATTCTGCATGCGGGCTTATCCGCATGCAGAATAACAGCCAGATACCCGAACACCTTATTTATCAGCATAATTTGTCATCAGCCTGAAATATTTCTTCACATGCCAGCCTGCAGGTCACAAATAAGATAGTTTTACCCTTCAATATAACTTCACCAGTAAAATCATAATCTTAACCACTTCAATTACCTTCTCACTATTAAACCGATAGGCAGCACCCAATCGCAACGCCAGATACCGGTGCTATACTTGATTCCGTTAATTACTGGGACAACACATCAAGAGGATATGACATTATGAGTACTGCTAAACTGGTCAAAACCAAAGCACCAAGTCTGCTTTACACCCGTAACGATGTCTCAGACAGCGAAAAGAAAGCGACGATTGAGTTGCTGAATCGCCAGGTGATCCAGTTCATTGACCTGTCACTGATAACCAAGCAAGCCCACTGGAATATGCGCGGCGCCAACTTTATCGCGGTGCATGAAATGCTGGACGGCTTCCGCACTGCGCTGACCGAACATCTGGATACGCTGGCAGAGCGAGCAGTGCAGCTGGGCGGTGTGGCGCTGGGTACCACTCAGGTTATCAACAGCAAAACCTCGCTGAAAAGCTATCCTCTGGATATCCACAGCGTACAGGATCACCTGAAAGAGCTGGCGGATCGTTACGCGGTGGTTGCCAACGATGTACGTAAAGCGATTGGCGAAGCGAAAGACGAAGACACCGCCGATATCCTCACTGCGGCCTCCCGCGACCTGGACAAGTTCCTGTGGTTTATCGAATCTAACATCGAATAATCCATCACACTTGTGAATACCACCCTCGCCTTCGGCGGGGGTGTTGCACTTTTATGGTGCGCCACTTTCCCCCTTCCCCGCCGCAAACGTAAAATATTTGTAATAATCACCTCACACAATCGTTAACGAAAGATTGTTTTCCCACCAATATTTGCGCTAAATAGCATAACTGTTGGTGATAAAAGATCGCTGCACCAAAATAGCGCTCCGTTATGGTGCAACCGATCCGTATTGCCACTCTTTTTGTGCAATGAAATGCGTGTTACCCTCAGCAAAACAATCGGTTATAAAGTTGGCACGATTTTTTCATACAACCGTTCGTTCTCGCAGGGGATCGCCCCGTGGATATAAAAGGAAATGCTATGAAGTCTGTATTAAAAGTTTCACTGGCTGCACTTACCCTGGCTTTTGCGGTTTCTTCTCAGGCTGCGGATAAAAAACTGATTGTCGCCACCGACACCGCCTTCGTACCGTTCGAATTTAAACAGGGCGACCAGTACGTCGGTTTTGACGTGGATCTGTGGGCGGCCATCGCGAAAGAACTGAAGCTGGATTACACCCTTAAGCCAATGGACTTCAGCGGTATCGTTCCGGCACTGCAAACCAAAAACGTTGACGTGGCGCTGGCCGGTATCACCATTACTGACGCCCGTAAAAAAGCGATCGACTTCTCAGACGGCTACTACAAAAGCGGCCTGCTGGTGATGGTTAAAGCCGACAACAACGACGTGAAAAGCGCGAAAGATCTCGACGGCAAAGTGGTCGCGGTGAAGAGCGGTACCGGTTCTGTTGATTACGCGAAAGCCAACATCAAAACCAAAGACCTGCGTCAGTTCCCGAACATCGATAACGCCTACATGGAGTTGGGCACCAACCGTGCTGACGCCGTGCTGCACGACACGCCAAACATCCTGTACTTCATCAAAACTGCCGGTAATGGCAAGTTCAAAGCGGTAGGTGAGTCTCTGGAAGCGCAGGAATACGGCATCGCCTTCCCGAAAGGCAGCGACGATCTGCGTACCAAAGTGAACGGCGCGCTGAAAACCCTGCGCGACAACGGCACTTATAACGAAATTTATAAAAAATGGTTCGGCGTTGAGCCAAAATAATAATTAAGCTCTGAGCAGCTATCCTGGGGGCGTCCTTCGCCCCCTGTTGTTTTCACCACGGTATACAGGAACACATCATGGAGTTTGACTGGAGCGCCATCTGGCCCGCCATTCCTCTTTTGCTTGAAGGCGCCAAAATGACCCTGTGGATTTCGGTCCTCGGTCTGATCGGCGGGTTAATTATCGGCCTCGTTGCCGGTTTTGCCCGCACCTACGGCGGCTGGATTGCTAACCACGTAGCACTGGTATTCATCGAAGTGATCCGCGGCACGCCGATCGTTGTGCAGGTGATGTTTATCTACTTCGCCCTGCCAATGGCGTTTAACGATCTGCGCATTGACCCGTTCAGTGCGGCGGTGGTCACCATCATGATCAACTCCGGCGCCTATATCGCCGAGATCACCCGCGGTGCGGTGCTGTCGATCCACAAAGGCTTTAGCGAGGCCGGTCTGGCGCTGGGTCTGTCCCGTCGCGAAACCATCCGCCACGTGATCCTGCCCCTGGCGCTGCGCCGCATGCTGCCACCGCTGGGTAACCAGTGGATCATCAGTATTAAAGATACCTCGCTGTTCATTGTTATCGGCGTCGCGGAATTGACCCGCCAGGGCCAGGAGATCATTGCCGGTAACTTCCGCGCACTGGAAATCTGGAGCGCCGTGGCGGTGGTCTATCTGATTATTACGCTGGCGCTGAGCTTTGTTCTGCGTCGTCTGGAAAGAAGGATGAAAATCCTGTGATTGAATTTAAAAACGTCTCCAAGCACTTTGGTCCAACCCAGGTGCTGCACAACATTGATTTGAACATCCAGCAGGGTGAAGTCGTGGTAATTATCGGGCCGTCCGGCTCTGGGAAATCGACCCTGCTGCGCTGCATCAACAAGCTGGAAGAGATTACCAGCGGCGACCTGATCGTTGATGGCCTCAAGGTGAACGACCCGAAAGTGGACGAACGCCTGATCCGCCAGGAAGCAGGCATGGTGTTCCAGCAGTTCTACCTGTTCCCGCACCTGACGGCGCTGGAAAACGTAATGTTTGGTCCGCTGCGCGTGCGCGGGGCCAACAAAGCGGCGGCAGAGAAGCTGGCGAAAGAGCTGCTGGCGAAAGTCGGCCTGGCTGAGCGCGCTCACCACTTCCCGTCTGAGCTCTCCGGCGGCCAGCAGCAGCGCGTGGCGATTGCCCGTGCGCTGGCGGTTAAACCGAAGATGATGCTGTTCGATGAGCCGACCTCGGCCCTCGACCCGGAACTGCGCCACGAAGTGCTGAAGGTCATGCAGGACCTGGCGGAAGAAGGGATGACGATGGTGATTGTGACCCACGAAATCGGCTTTGCCGAAAAGGTGGCCTCACGGTTGATTTTCATTGATAAAGGCCGCATTGCCGAAGACGGTAATCCGCAAACCTTAATTGAGAACCCGCCAAGCCAGCGTTTGCAGGAGTTCCTGCAGCACGTGTCGTAAGCTGTTGTGTTTTCCAGGCCGGGTAACAACCCGGCCTTTTCACCAGAATCCTCCCAAAATCCTCCCGTCCCCGCTAGCCTTCTATACTTATCATTTTGCTCGATATTGTCACCGGAGGACGCCGTGCCGTGGATCCTGCTGCTCCTGTTTAGCCTGTTTTGCACGCCTGCCCAGGCGGCCGCACTGCCTGGCATGCCTGCGTCCACGACGCAGACTAGCCCGCCCGCCGAGCCGGACGTTGAGCAGAAGAAGGCCGCCTATTCGGCCCTCGCGGACGTGCTGGACAACGACGCCTCGCGCAACGAGCTGATCACCCAGCTGCGCAGCGTGGCCGCCACGCCGCCGGAAACGCCGGTACCGACCATTACCCCACCGGATATTGTTGAGCAGAAAACGGTGCTGGAAAACGTCACCGACGTCAGCCGCCACTACGGCGAAGCCCTCTCCTCCCGTTTCGCCCAGCTGTACCGCAACCTGATAGGAACCCCGCATAAAGCCTTTAACCCGGACACCTTCACCCACGCCGCGCAGCAATTTCTGATGCTGGCCGGGGCCGTGTTCGCCTTTTTCTGGCTGGTGCGCCTGTGCGCCTGGCCGCTGTACCGCAAAATGGGCCGCTGGGGGCGCAAGAAGAACCGGGAGAAGAGCAGCTGGTTCCACCTGCCGCTGATGATCACCAGCGCCTTTATCATCGACCTGCTGCTGCTGGCGCTGACCCTGTTTGTCGGCCAGGTGTTGAGCGAAAACATGAACGCGGGCAACCGTACCATCGCCTTCCAGCAGGCACTGTTCCTGAACGCCTTCGCATTGATTGAGTTTTTTAAAGCGATTTTGCGGCTGATATTTTGCCCCCGGGTGCCCGACCTGCGCCCCTTTGCGATTGACGATCGCACCGCGCACTACTGGGCGCTGCGCCTGAGCGTGTTGAGCGGCCTGATTGGCTACGGCCTGATGGTGGCGGTGCCAATTATCTCTAACCAGATCAACGTCCAGTTTGGCGCGCTGGCCAACGTGCTGATTATGCTGGGCATCACCGTCTGGGCGCTGTATTTAATTTTCCATAACAAGCGCGCCATTACCGAAGGGCTGCTGCACCTTGCCGACCGCTCCCTCGCCTTCTTCAGCCTGTTTATTCGCGCCTTTGCGCTGGTGTGGCACTGGCTGGCCTGCGCCTATTTCATCGTGCTGTGCTTCTTCTCCCTGTTCGATCCGGGAAACAGCCTGAAGTTTATGATGGGGGCCACCTTCCACAGTCTGGCGATCGTGGGGATCGGGGCCTTTGTCTCTGGCCTGCTGTCACGCTGGATCGCCAAAACTGTCACTCTGTCGCCTCAGGTTCAGCGCAGCTATCCGGAGCTGCAAAAGCGGCTGAACGGCTGGATCTCCGTCTCACTGAAAGTGGCGCGGATCCTGACGGTCTGCGTCGCCATTATGCTGCTGCTCAGCGCCTGGGGTTTGTTTGATTTCTGGAACTGGCTGCATAACGGCGCAGGCGAAAAAACAGTGGATATTCTGATCCGCATCGCGCTGATCCTGTTCTTCTCGGCCATTGGCTGGACGCTGCTGGCAAGCCTGATTGAGAACCGGCTGGCCTCGGATATTCACGGCCGCCCGCTGCCGAGCGCCCGGGCCCGCACGCTGCTGACCCTGTTCCGTAACGCGCTGGCGGTGGTGATCAGCACCATTACCATCATGATTGTGCTGTCGGAAATCGGGGTCAATATCGCCCCGCTGCTGGCGGGTGCCGGGGCGCTGGGGCTGGCGATTTCGTTCGGCTCACAGACGCTGGTGAAGGATATCATCACCGGGATCTTTATCCAGTTTGAAAACGGAATGAACACCGGGGATCTGGTGACCATCGGGCCGCTTACCGGCACGGTGGAGCGGATGTCGATTCGTTCGGTGGGGGTGCGTCAGGACACCGGCGCGTACCACATCATCCCGTGGTCTTCGATCACCACCTTCGCTAACTTTGTGCGCGGCATAGGATCAGTGGTCGCCAACTACGACGTCGACCGGCATGAAGATGCCGAGAAAGCGAAAGCGGCGCTGAAAGCGGCGGTGGATGAGCTACTGGAGAAGGAAGATATTCGCGGGCTGATTATCGGCGAGCCGTCATTTGTCGGGATTGTCGGGCTGACCAGCACCGCCTTTACGCTGCGGGTGTCGTTCACCACCCAGCCGCTGAAGCAGTGGACGGTGCGCTTCGCCCTCGACAGCATGGTGAAAAAACACTTCGATCTGGCCGACGTGCGGGTGCCAGTGCAGATGTATCAGCTGTTACCGTCGCCGAACGCTGCACCGCCATCCCAACAGCCGACCTTATGACGCGCTTAACGCTGACGGCGTTTGGCGTTGTCCATAAACGTCCAGGCGATAAAGCGGCTCTGCTTCTGGCCCTGCGCCATCTCTTTTTTCACCACTTTTACTGCACCGACGTCCGTCAGGGCGCGGTACAGCGGGGGCAGATTTTCGCCGCGTGATACCAGAGTGGTGAACCACTTCACCTGACGGCCAAACTGGGCGCTCTCGGCAATCATTTTCAGGATAAAGGCCACTTCACCGCCCTCGCACCACAGCTCCTGCTGCTGGCCGCCAAAGTTCAGCGCGGCATCAGCGGCCTGGCCGAGATTGCGGCGCTTGCGCTCGCTGCCTGCGCGCGCGGCTTCGACAGAATCATGGAATGGCGGGTTACACAAAGTGGCATCGTACTGCTCGTTTTTATGGATCACCCCGGCGAAAATTGCCGAGGCGTCCTTCTGGCGACGCAGGCGAATAGCGCGAGTCAGGCCAGCGTTGCCGTTAATAATGGTGGTAGCGTTGGCAAATGCCTGCGGATCCACTTCGCTGCCGGTGAAACGCCAGCCGTATTCATGCACGCCAATCAGCGGATAGATCAGGTTGGAGCCGGTGCCGATATCCAGAATCGTGGCCTGAGCGGGCACGGTGCCGTCGTTGCCTTCTGCCAGCAAATCAGCGAGATGGTGAATGTAATCTGCGCGCCCCGGTACAGGTGGGCAGAGATAGCCTTCCGGGATATCCCACTGCGCGACGCCGTAAAAATGGGCAAGCAGCGCTTTGTTCAGCGTCTTCACGGCCTGCGGATCGGCAAAGTTCACCGTCGGCTCGCCGCCAGGCGTCTGGGTGATAAATTCGCGCAGCGCCGGACAGCTCTCGCATAAGGCATTCATGTCGTAACGGCTGCGGTGGCGGTTGCGTGGGTGCAACCCCGGCTTCTCGGGTGTCATGGCGTTCTCCTTTAAACAGCGGCGTAAGATACCCGTTGCCGGGGTCAGGGTAAATAATTCTCTGCAGCGCAGAATAAATCGCTAAAATTCATATACCTGTATGTCACTGATTTGTCATAAAATTGTCAATATATGTTGTTCAAAAAATAAGCAGATCATCATCAATTTTTTGCACTAAATCACACTCTGACCCGTTCTACACTTAGTGTGCATCACCCGTTGTCATTCAGAGGAAGTGATCATGAAAAAATACCTGGTAATGCTGGCTGCCGCTACACTGGCAGGCGCATCGTTTGCTGCGTGGTCGATCGAATCACTCAGCAACGGCGATACCGGTCAACTGAGGCCAGCAGGAACCGTTCAGGTTTCTGGTGCAACCGACCTTGGCGATCTGCAGGACAAACTGGCTGAAAAAGCGCGTGAACAGGGCGCAAAAGGCTACGTCGTTAACTCTGCCAGCGGCGACAACCGCATGTTTGGTACTGCCACCATCTACAAGTAATCCCCCTCCTGCACTGCATACTGCATCCTTTTGGGTGCAGTTCGTTTTTTCGCCATCCTGCACTTTGTGAAGATTTTTCGTCAGTAATGTAAATTTACGTATTTCATTTTCGTGACGAGAATGATAAAAAGTCACGCCAAATGATAATGTTTATCGTAATTATTATCATTTGTAGGTTCATTACGGAGATAAGCGTGGCACAGGAGACGGGCTCAGACCTGCCCTGACGTAATGGAAATTTTGATACTAAAAATTATAAGTTACTAAACAATATGGATAAAAATCGCAACGTTCCTTTCAGCAGCTTTAACTCGCTGACCTTTTTCACCGGCCTGTGTATCGGTCTTTCCCCGGTGGCGACGGCTCTCGCGGCGGACAATACAGAAAAAAAATCTGACGACACGCTGGTCGTCGAAGCGCAGCAGCCCTCGCTGTATGCCCCGGCGAAATCCGCTGACCCTAAATTCAGCCGTCCTGTCGCCGACACCACCCGCACTATCACGGTTATCTCTGATCAGGTGCTGAAGGATCAGGGTGCAACCAACCTGACCGATGCCCTGAAAAACGTTCCGGGCGTGGGCGCATTCTTTGCCGGTGAAAACGGCAACTCCACCACCGGTGACTCGGTGTATATGCGCGGTGTAGACACCTCAAACAGTATTTACGTGGACGGCATTCGCGACATCAGCAGCGCCACCCGCGATACCTTCAATACCGAACAGGTAGAAGTGATCAAAGGCCCATCCGGCAGCGACTATGGCCGCAGTGCGCCAAGCGGCTCGATCAATATGATCAGCAAGCAACCGCGTCTGGACTCCGGCATTGATGCCTCCGCCAGCGTCGGCAGCGCGTACATGCGCCGTGGCACGATCGATATCAACCAGACGATGGGTGAAACCTCCGCCTTCCGTCTGAACCTGATGGGCGAGAAAACCCACGATGAAGGTCGGGACAACATTCAAAACGAGCGCTACGGCGTGGCTCCCTCGCTGGCCTTCGGTCTGGGAACGGAAAACCGTCTTTACCTGAACTACCTACATGTCACCCAACACAACACACCGGACGGCGGCATCCCGACCATCGGTCTGCCGGGCTACTCGGCGCCGTCGGCAGGCACCGCGGCACTGAACAGCTCCGGTAAAGTGGATACCAGTAACTACTACGGTACAGACTCTGATTACGACGACTCTACCGCTGATACCGCGACGATGCGTTTTGAACACGACATCAACGACGCCACCACCGTGCGTAACACCACGCGCTGGTCGCGTGTAAAGCAGGATTATCTGCTGACGGCGATCATGGGCGGTGCCACTAACATTACCCAGCCGGATCGCAACAGCGTGGACACCTGGACCTGGTCGCGCAATGCCAACACCAAAGATGTCAGCAATAAGATCCTGACCAACCAGACCAACCTGACGACCAAATTCTATACCGGCAGCGTGGGCCACGACATCAGTACCGGGGTGGAGTTCACCCGCGAAACCCAGACCAACTACGGCGTGAATGCCCTGACGCCGCCGCCGGTGAATATCTATCACCCGAACAGCAACGTCAGCATTGGCGGCTTAACCCGAAACGGTGCCAACGCCAACGGCCAGACCGATACCTTCGGGATTTACGCCTTCGATACGCTGCAAGTCACCCGTGATTTTGAGCTGAACGGCGGCATTCGTCTCGACACGTATCACACCGAATATGACAGCGCCAGCATCTGCGGCGGCACCGGTCGCGGCGCAGTAGCTTGTCCAACCGGCGTGGCGAAAGGTTCGCCGATCACCACCGTGGACACCGCGACCTCTGGCAATCTGGTTAACTGGAAAGCCGGTGCGCTCTACCACCTGACCGAGCACGGCAACGTGTACGTCAACTACGCCATCTCTCAGCAGCCGCCGGGCGGCAACAACTTTGCGCTGGCGCAGGGCGGAACGGGCAGCAGCGCCAACCGCACCGACTTTAAACCGCAAAAGGCCAAAACCAGCGAGCTGGGCACCAAATGGGAAGTGCTGGATAAACGCCTCCTGCTGTCGGCAGCCCTCTTCCGCACCGACATCGAAAACGAAGTCGAGCAGAACGACGACGGCACGTACTCCCAGTACGGTAAAAAGCGCGTCGAAGGCTATGAACTGTCGGCGGCGGGCAATATCACCGCCAACTGGCAGGTGATTGGAGGTTACACCCAGCAGCGTGCCAGCGTGCAGACCGGCAATAACGTCGCGCAGGACGGTACCTCGTCGCTGCCGTACACCCCGGAACATGCCTTTACCCTGTGGAGCCAGTACCAGGCGACGGACGATATCTCCGTTGGCGCAGGCGCGCGCTACATTGGCAGTATGCACCGAGGTTCCGACGGTGCGGTCGGCACGCCGTCCTTTACCGAAGGCTACTGGGTGGCGGATGCCAAGCTGGGCTATCGCGTCAACCGCAACCTCGATATGCAGTTGAACGTCTATAACCTGTTTGATGAAGATTACGTCTCCTCCATCAACAAGAGCGGCTACCGTTACCATCCAGGTGAACCGCGCACCTTTATGTTAACGGCGAACATGCACTTCTGATCAATCGTGGGGCTTCGGCCCCACTTTTTGAGGAACCCTTTATGATGTATCACATTCCGGGCGTGCTGAACGCCGACGAGGTGGCGCAGTTCCGCACCCAGCTGGATCAGGCGCCGTGGGTTGACGGGCGTGCCACCGTGGGCAACCAGGGCGCGCAGGTCAAAAATAATCAGCAGGTGGATACCCAGAGTGAACTGTACATGACCCTGCAGGCGGCCGTGCTACAGGCAGTGAATCAGCACTCGCTGTTCTTTGCCGCCGCCCTGCCGCGTCAGATCTCCAGCCCGCTGTTTAACCGCTATCAGCAACAGGAGACGTACGGTTTTCACGTTGACGGCGCGGTACGCAGCCATCCGCAGACCGGCTGGATGCGCACCGATCTCTCCGCCACTCTCTTTTTAAGCGCCCCCGACAGCTACGACGGCGGCGAGCTGGTGGTGAATGACACCTTCGGCCAGCACAGCGTCAAGCTCCCGGCGGGGGATCTGGTGCTGTATCCGTCCAGCAGCCTGCACTGCGTGACCCCGGTAACCCGCGGCGTGCGCGTGGCGTCCTTTTTGTGGATCCAGTCGATGATCCGCGATGACAAAAAACGCAACATGCTGTTCGACCTGGACCGCAACATCCAGACCCTGCGCGGCCGCCATGGTGAAAGCGACGAGGTGCTGTCCCTGCTGAATCTCTACCACAACCTGCTGCGCGAATGGTCTGAAATCTGACCCTCAACCTTGGATTGTGCGTTTTTTGACCCCATAGTTACTGTAAGGCGAAAAGACCTGTCAGGAGGGGCGTATGGCTTCCGGTTGGGCGAACGATGATGCGGTTAACGAGCAGATCAACAGTACCATTGAAGATGCGGTGGCGCGGGCGCGGGGTGAAATTCCGCGCGGCGAGAGTCTGATGGAATGTGAAGAGTGCGGGGTACCGATCCCCGAAGCGCGGCGCCAGGCCGTGCCCGGCGTCAGGCTGTGTATCGCCTGCCAGCAGGATAAAGATTCACATTCCGCTTCACACGCAGGATATAATCGCAGAGGATCGAAGGACAGCCAGTTACGTTGACTTGCTGCAACCCTGAGAGCCGCGCAAGCGGTTTCGTCTTTGCGCACGTATTTTAATCCAGGGTTTCGCAAAAAGTGCCCTCCTTTCGCCGTCTGTAAAGCACAACGGCAAGAAAGGTAAAGACATTAACCGAATTGATTAATATTCAATAACTTATTTGTCATTCAAATTTTTCGAATGACGACGTCAATTCTCTTCGATTTTATCTCTCGCAAAAAAGCGTGATACTTATCACATCGACGGAACATCGTCCCCTTAACAGAATAACCTGCGAGATATTAACTATGAAAACCATCAAATATGCTGTTGCTGCTGTTGCCCTGACTACTCTGTCTTTCGGTGCTTTTGCCGCGGAGTCTGTGTCCGCTGCTCAGGCAAACAGCATGAACAAAATCGGTGTGGTAAGCGTTGAAGGCGCCACCACGCTGGACGGTCTGGAAGCACGCCTGGCTGAGAAAGCACAAGCCGCTGGCGCAACCGGCTATACCATTACTTCTGCAAACACCAATAACAAAATGAGCGGCACTGCCGTTATCTATAAGTAAGCTGAATCCGATCTCCACCCGCTCGCCAGTTCGCTGGCGGGCAGCTCCAACCCTCATTGACCCTGTTGTTACTTTTTTGGCCCGTCCATCGCTGGACGGGCTTTTTTTATTTAAAAACTCTGGTTAACCCGCGCCAGCCCGGCCTGGACCGTCTCGGCCAGCCCGGTCGCCAGCAGGCAGCAGGCCATCTGCAGCTTGATGGCGTGAGGAACCGCTTCACGTCCGGAGAGGCAGTGCTCAATCCAGCGGGCCGTGGTTTCGGCGTCTTTGGCCTGCGGCAGCGCCACGTTACTGTTCTCTTCACCGCGCTCCAGCACCACCCGGGTACCGGCCGGTTCAATCAGCGTTTGCTGCGGACAGCGCTGCGGATTGGCATAGACCTCCCCTTCGGTGCCGTGCATCAGCAGCCCTCTGCCACCGATATCGGCAAAGAACGTCGCGACGCGGGTGACATATTCCGGGTGCGAGACGCTGGAAAGACGCAGGGCCTCCTCTTCACCAAACGGTGTTGCCAGCTTCGCCAGCGTGTGGGCGCTGTTTCGCACCCCCATCCGCCAGCGCATCGCCAGCTGTTTTTCCAGCGGTGGGCACAGCGTGCTCACCGGGATGTACACCGGCTGATGCCCTTCCAGCTTCGCCTGCGCCTGCCCACCGTGGCGGACAGGCTCGATGCCCATCAGGGTAAAAATAGTTTCAGTCAGCACCCGGGTCGGATCTTCACTGACCCCGTGCACCACCACCGGGAACCCGAGCTTGTTGAGCAGAATCGCCAGCAGCGGGGTAAGGTTCGCCTGCTTGCGCGCGCCGTTATAGCTGGGGATCACCACCGGCATCGGCTTTGCTACAGGCGGCGTCAGGCGCAGGGTTTGCGCCTGCATCGCCTCATAGAAGCCGCGCATTTCGGCCTCACCTTCCCCTTTAATACGCAGCGCAATCAGAATGCCACCCATCTCCAGCTCCGGCACCTCGCCATTCAGCATCAGGGTATAGAGCGCCCGGGCAGTCTGCTGATCCAGGTCGCGAGCGTGGTTTTTACCCCGTCCGACCTCTTTGATAATTTTGCGATAATCCACGACAACTCTCCTTGCGACAGCTTTTTAACACTATAGCGTCGATAAGGCGGCAGCGAACAGACATTTCTCTTATTGCCCTTAACCCCATCCCTTTGCGCCCGGGCAAACTCATCCCTCTGTAATCTAAGAAAAAAGAGAAACTCAACAGGAAAGCGAAATATTATGCGTAAGGTTCTCTCCGCCACACTAAGCGTCGCTGCGTTAAGCTGCGCCGTCTCTGTCTGAGCTGATTCCGCCTGCCAGGTGGTGGCAGAGCACCGTCACTTACCAGTAGGACCGCGCCTCTTAGCATGGATGCTTTTTTTACGCCCGGCGGCGGGTTTAGTCGGGCGTTTTTTTACCTCGGGCACTTCTGGCTGGTCAATGGGAAACACCGGCAGCGCATTCAGCAGACGCTTGCCGTAATTTTTTGTCAGCAGGCGCTTATCGTAGATCACCACTTCACCCCAGCAGCTATGGCTACGGATCAGACGCCCGACCTGCTGGATAAGGTTAAACGACGCCGCCGGCAGGCTCTGCACTTCGAACGGGAAGCGGTTGAGGCTTTTCAGCCACTCCCCCTCGGTGAGCACCACCGGGCTGTCGATGGGCGGGAAGGCAATCTTGTGAATGTGCACCTGGGTGAGGTAATCACCCTTCAGATCCAGCCCTTCGGCAAACGACTGGAGCCCCACCAGCACGCTGCGCTCCCCGCTGTCTATCCGTTTACGGTGCAGCTCCACCAGTCGGTAGCGGGGTTGATCCCCCTGTACCAGCAGGAGCAGACGCAGATCGGTCACGAAGGTTAAAAACAGATTCATCGCCCGGGCGCTGGCGAACAGCACCAGCATGCCGGGGTATTTTTTGCTTTCCAGCTGTTCGCGGAAGTAGGCCGCCATCTCGGCAAGATGCTGCTCTTCGTTATCAATCAGCGGCTCATACTGCATGCGCGGGATCACCAGCTTGCCTTGCTCGCAGTGGTTAAACGGTGAGTCAAGGGCCACAAAGCGATCCCCGGCTTTCTCTTTCAGGCCGCTCATCTCCTGCAGGCGCGAAAAGCTGTTCAACGAGCGCAGCGTGGCGGAGGTGACCACCACATGCGGCACGCTGCGCCAGAGCAGTTTTTCCAGCTGATCGCTGACGCGAATGCCCGCGCAGTGGAAGAAAAGATGCACCTGCCCCTCCCTCACTTCCCGCGTCGCCCACTTGGTGACCGGCGCACCGGAGGCCTGAGCCATTGACGCCAGCCGCCAGAGCTTGCTCTGCCCCTCGAACATGCCCAGCGCGCGGTTCATCTGCAGCAGCACCCGGTGTACACGCACCACGTCGTGGGTGCCGGTTTTTTCACTGAGATCGTTTAAGAACAGCTCCGCCAGCCCGCGCAGCTTTTCGATAAGCTGGGCCAGCTCGCGGCAAAGGGTCATGATCTCATCCGGCAGCGCGCCCATCTCAAAGCGGTGTTCCGCTTCCTGACCGGGCGGAAGATAGAGGTCGAGGATGTTATTCAGCGAGGCGATATGGCCGTATATCGTTTCGCAGTGCTCGCTCAGCCGCTCCGGGACAGACAGCGGCGGTATCGTTTTGGGACGGAACTGATCCATGCAGGTGGCGACCAGCTTGCAAAACAGATCGAGCTGCAGGCGAAACCACGGGGCCGTGATTTCGGCGCTCATCTCCAGCGCGTCGCGGGCGACGTCCGGCAGATGGTGGCCTTCGTCCAGCACCAGCAGGAGGTTTTTCGGGTCTGGCAGAACCGCTTCGCTCTCCATCGCAGCCATCACCAGCGCGTGGTTTGCGACCACCACTTCGGCTTCCTGGATCTCGCGGCGGGCGACAAAGAACGGGCACTCCCGGTAGTAGTGACAGTTGCGATTCAGGCAGCTGGCCTTGTCGGTGCTGAGTCGGCGCCACAGGTCGTCCGCAATGGCTTTATCGGTATGATCGCGCAGACCGTCCCATTTGTAACCGTCGAGATCAAGCTTCAGCCGGGCGCACAGCTCCTGCTCGGCTTTGTTATTCGGCGTGAGATCGTCATCGAGGAACGCCAGCAGATCCTGCTGGGTGGGTTCGCTGCTGGCAAGCGCCGCCAGATTGCGCGGGCAGACATAGCGCCCGCGGCCAAAGGCGGCAGTAAAGCGCAGGTCGGGGATAATCTTGCGCAGCAGGGGCAGGTCTTTGCTGTAGATCTGATCCTGCAGGGCGACGTTGGCGGTGCTCACCACCAGCGTTTTTTGTTCTTCCCGGGCGATGGCTATGCCGGGGATCAGGTAGGAGAGGGTTTTACCGACACCGGTCGGCGCCTCAATTGCCAGATGCCTGCCCTCGTCCCCGGCGAGCGTTTTCGCCACATCGGCAATCATCTGCCGTTGCGGTGCGCGGGGGATAAAATCGGGGATCTGCTGTTGTAGCGCCTTATACCAGGCGGCAATTTGCGCTTTCAGCGCGGCGGTTAAAGCCATGATGAACCTGAAATACTGTATAAACAGCCACTATTGTGGCACTTTCGCTGGCGGGCCGCAAAAAGAAAAGCCCGGCTTTACGACCGGGCTTCCAGATTACTGCGCGCTAGCAGGTTTGCGCGGACGGCGTCGGCGCTGCTGTTCGCCTGCCGGTTTGGCATCACCCTCGCGACGCGGTGGCTTGCTGGCCGCCTTCGGTGCGGCGCTTTCGGAACGACCATCAGTACGGCGCGGCTGCTGTTGACCACGGCCACCGCCGCCCTGCCCGCGTCCACCGCCCTGTCCACGACCGCCACCCTGGCGACCGTTCTGAATTGGCTCAGCTTTGATGGACGGATCCACCTCGTAGCCTTCGATAGCGATACGCGGAACTTCTTTTTTCAGCAGGCGTTCGATGTCACGCAGCAGTTTGATTTCATCCACGCAGACCAGCGACAGGGCTTCACCGGTTGCGGCTGCACGACCGGTACGACCGATACGGTGCACGTAATCTTCCGGCACGTTCGGCAGCTCGTAGTTAACCACGTGCGGCAGCTCTTCGATGTCCAGACCACGGGCAGCGATGTCGGTTGCCACCAGCACGCGGATGTCGCCGGACTTGAATTCCGCCAGCGCGCGGGTACGGGCGCCCTGGCTTTTGTTACCGTGGATCGCCGCGCTGCGGATCCCGTCTTTGTTCAGCTGTTCTGCAAGGTGGTTCGCCCCGTGTTTGGTGCGGGTAAAGACCAGCACCTGCTGCCAGTTGCCTTCGCCGATCATCTGGGACAGTAGCTCGCGCTTACGCTTTTTATCCACCATGTGAACATGCTGGGTCACCTGCTCAGAGGCGGTGTTGCGACGCGCCACTTCCACTTCCAGCGGGTTGTGCAGCAGTTTTGAAGCGAGCTGTTTGATTTCGTCAGAGAAGGTCGCAGAGAACAGCAGGTTCTGGCGACGCGCAGGCAGCTTAGCCAGCACGCGGCGAATATCATGAATAAAGCCCATGTCGAGCATGCGGTCGGCTTCGTCGAGCACCAGGATTTCAACGCTGTCGAGCTTGACGGCGTTCTGATGTTCCAGGTCGAGCAGACGGCCCGGGGTGGCGACCAGCACGTCAACGCCGCTGCGCAGTTTCATCATCTGTGGGTTAATGCTCACCCCACCGAATACCACCAGTGAGCGGATATTGAGATAGCGGCTGTACTCACGCACGTTCTCACCCACCTGGGCGGCCAGTTCACGGGTTGGGGTCAGGATCAAGGCGCGCACCGGGCGACGGCCCTTTGCATGCGGTTCATTCTCAATCAGACGTTGCAGCAGCGGCAGGGTAAAGCCCGCCGTTTTACCGGTACCGGTCTGGGCGCTCGCCATCAGGTCACGGCCCGCCAGTACGGCAGGGATCGCCTGCTGCTGAATAGGGGTAGGTTCGCGGTAGCCCTGTTCTTCTACAGCACGCAGAATTTCCGGGTTCAGGCCAAGGGTATCAAAAGACATAACAACTCCGAACCGCCCCGACCGTTTCAGGTGTAGTTTTCAGGGAGATAATGACAAAAAAGAGGACAAAAACCACAGTGTCGCGAAGCAGCGGAGTGTAGCAGCTTTTGTGACATGGCGCATAAAATATCCCGCAGCGATTCATCAGCGAAATATTTCTCCGGCTGGCTGGACTTATCTCAAATCCGACATAATATTAATCAATCGATTGATTAACTCTGTGAACAGTGATGAATCCAGTCCCGACCACCACTAAAGGCGAGCAGGCTAAAAGCCAGCTAATTGCCGCCGCACTGGCGCAGTTTGGCGAGTACGGTATGCATGCCACCACGCGAGATATCGCCGCCCAGGCCGGGCAGAATATCGCCGCCATCACCTACTACTTTGGATCGAAAGAGGATCTGTACCTCGCCTGCGCCCAGTGGATCGCCGATTTTATCGGCACGAACTTTCGCCCTCACGTGGAGGCGGCCTCCGAACTGCTGGTTGCCCCCAGGCCGGATCGTGCGGCTATCCGTCAGCTGATCCTGAATGCCTGCCACAACATGATTCAGCTGCTCACCCACGACGATACGCTGAACCTGAGTAAGTTTATCTCACGCGAGCAGCTCTCGCCTTCCGCTGCCTACCAGCTGGTACACGATCAGGTTATCGCGCCGATGCACACCCATCTGACCCGGCTGGTGGCGGCCTATACCGGACGTGATGCCAGCGATACGCAGACCATTTTGCATACTCATGCGCTGCTGGGTGAAGTGCTGGCGTTTCGCCTGGGCCGCGAGACGATTTTGTTACGCACCGGTTGGACGGAATTTGATGAGGATAAAGCCGCGCAAATTGGTCAGGTCATTACCTGCCACGTCGATCTGATCCTGCAAGGTTTAACGCTAAGGAGCCTGGAGTCATGAAAAAACCTGTAGTCATTGTTCTGGCAGTGGTGGTTTTGCTGGCCGCCGGATGCGGCGGCTGGTGGTGGTATCACAGTCAGCAGGATAAACCGCTGACCCTGTACGGTAACGTTGATATTCGCACCCTAAACATGAGCTTTCGCGTCGGCGGGCGACTGGCCTCGTTAGCCGTCGATGAAGGGGATGCGATTGCCGCCGGCCAGACGCTGGGCGAGCTGGATAAAGCCCCGTACCAGAATGCGCTCCTGCAGGCGCAGGCCGGGGTGTCCGTGGCCCAGGCGCAGTACGATTTAATGCAGGCAGGCTACCGTGACGAAGAGGTGGCTCAGGCCGCCGCCGCCGTCAAACAGGCGCAGGCCGCGTATGACTACGCGCAGAACTTCTTCGCCCGCCAGCAGGGGTTGTGGAAAAGCCGCACCGTGTCGGCCAACGATCTGGAAAACGCCCGCTCCTCACGGGATCAGGCCCTGGCGAGCCTGAAATCGGCGCAGGATAAATTGCGCCAGTACCGCTCCGGCAACCGTGAGCAGGATATCGCCCAGGCGAAAGCCAGCCTTGAACAGGCTCAGGCCCAGCTGGCGCAGGCCCAGCTCGACCTGCACGACACCACCCTGGTGGCCCCGGCTAACGGCACGCTGATGACCCGCGCCGTGGAGCCGGGCAGCATGTTAAGCGCGGGCAGCACGGTGCTGACCCTCTCCCTGACCCGCCCGGTCTGGGTGCGTGCCTATATTGATGAAACCAGTCTTGGCGATGCGAAGCCGGGGCGCGAAGTGTTGCTCTATACCGACGGACGACCGGATAAGCCGTACCACGGCAAAATCGGGTTTGTCTCACCGACGGCTGAATTCACGCCTAAAACGGTCGAAACCCCGGATCTGCGCACCGATCTGGTTTATCGCCTGCGCATTATCGTCAACGATGCCGACGACGCCCTGCGCCAGGGGATGCCGGTGACCGTCAGCTTCGATAATGGACAACGCCATGAATGACGCGGTAATCCAGCTCTCGGGGCTGGTCAAACGCTTTGCCGGGATGGACAAACCCGCCGTCGCACCGCTCGACTGCACGCTGCATAAAGGCTATGTCACCGGGCTGGTCGGCCCGGACGGTGCCGGGAAAACCACCCTGATGCGCATGCTCGCCGGGCTGCTAAAGCCCGATGAGGGCACGGCCAGCGTGCTGGGACTCGATCCCATCAAGGACGATCGCGCCCTGCACGCCATGCTGGGGTACATGCCGCAGAAGTTCGGCTTATACGAAGATCTGACGGTGATGGAGAACCTGACCCTGTACGCCGATCTGCGCAGCGTCACCGGCGAGGTGCGGGAGAAAACCTTCCAGCGCCTGCTGGAGTTCACCGCGCTCGGGCCCTTTACCGGCCGCCTGGCGGGCAAACTCTCCGGTGGGATGAAGCAGAAGCTGGGGCTGGCCTGCACGCTGGTGGGCGAACCGCAGGTATTGCTGCTGGATGAACCCGGCGTCGGCGTTGACCCGATCTCGCGCCGGGAGCTGTGGCAGATGGTGCATGAGCTGGCGGGCGACGGGATGCTGATCCTCTGGAGCACGTCGTATCTCGACGAGGCCGAACAGTGTCGGGACGTGCTGCTGATGAACGAGGGAGAGCTGCTGTATCAGGGCGATCCAACCGCCCTGACCCACAGCATGACCGGGCGCAGCCTGCTGCTGCACACGCCGCAGGAGAATAACCGCCGCCTGCTGCAGCGGGTGCTAAAGCTACCCGAGGTCAGCGACGGGATGATCCAGGGCAAATCGGTGCGGGTGATCGTTAAAAAAGGGGCCAGCGCCGAGGATATCCGCCAGGGTGCGGGCCTGTCGGAGCTGACCCTCGACGACACTGCCCCGCGCTTTGAAGATGCGTTTATCGACCTGCTGGGCGGGGCAGGCACCGCGGAATCCCCTCTCGGGGCGATCCTGCATACTGTTGATGGGACGCCTGGCGAAACGGTGATCGAAGCTAAATCGCTGACCAAAAAGTTTGGCGATTTTGCCGCCACCGACGACGTCAACTTTGCCGTGAAGCGCGGGGAAATTTTCGGCCTCCTGGGCCCTAACGGCGCGGGCAAATCCACCACCTTTAAGATGATGTGCGGCCTGCTGGTACCGACCTCCGGCAAAGCGCTGGTGCTGGATATGGATTTAAAAGTCAGCTCCGGCAAGGCGCGGCAGCATCTGGGCTATATGGCGCAAAAGTTTTCCCTCTACGGCAACCTGACCGTCGAGCAGAACCTGCGCTTTTTCTCCGGCGTGTACGGCCTGCGTGGGCGGGCGCAGAACGAAAAGATCGATCGTATGAGTGAGGCCTTTGGCCTGCGCAGCATCGCCAGCCACGCCACCGATGACCTGCCGCTCGGCTTCAAGCAGCGGCTGGCGCTGGCCTGTTCCCTGATGCATGAGCCGGATATTTTGTTTCTCGATGAGCCCACTTCCGGGGTCGATCCCCTCACCCGCCGCGAATTCTGGCTGCATATCAACAGCATGGTGGAAAAAGGGGTGACGGTGATGGTCACCACCCACTTTATGGATGAGGCGGAATATTGCGACCGGATTGGGCTGGTCTATCGCGGCAAGCTGATTGCCCACGGCACCCCGGACGATCTGAAAGCCCAGGCGGCGGACGAAAGCCAGGCCGACCCGACCATGGAGCAGGCGTTTATTACCCTGATTAACGACTGGGATAAGGAGCATGGTCATGTCCAGTAGCGCCCTCTCCTGGCGCCGGGTGCGCGCCCTGTGCATTAAAGAGACGCGCCAGATTGTGCGCGATCCGAGCAGCTGGCTGATTGCGGTGGTGATCCCCCTGCTGTTGCTGTTCATTTTTGGCTACGGCATTAACCTCGACTCCAGCAAGCTGCGGGTCGGCATTCTGCTGGAGCAGCGCAGCGAAGAGGCGCTGGACTTTACTCACGCCATGACCGGTTCGCCGTATATCGACGCCACCATCAGCGACGATCGCCAGCAGCTGATCCAGATGATGCAGGCCGGGCGCATTCGCGGCCTGATTGTTATCCCGGTAGATTTCGCCGCCCAGATGGCGCGCCCAAATGAAACCGCCCCCATCCAGGTGATCACCGACGGCAGCGAGCCCAACACGGCCAACTTTGTGCAGGGCTACACCGAGGGGATCTGGCAGCTGTGGCAGATGCAGCGGGCCGAAGATCGCGGCGAGAAATTCGAACCGCTGATCGACGTCCAGACCCGCTACTGGTTTAACCCGGCGGCCATCAGCCAGCACTTTATTATCCCCGGCGCGGTGACCATTATCATGACGGTGATCGGCGCGATTTTAACCTCGCTGGTGATCGCCCGCGAGTGGGAGCGCGGCACCATGGAGGCGCTGCTCTCCACCGAAGTGACGCGCACCGAGCTGCTGCTGTGTAAGCTTATCCCCTACTACTTCCTCGGGATGCTGGCGATGCTGCTCTGCATGCTGGTGTCAGTGTTTATTCTCGGCGTGCCTTATCGCGGCTCGCTGGTGGTGCTGTTTATCATCACCAGCCTGTTTTTGCTCAGCACGCTGGGGATGGGACTGTTGATTTCCACCGTCACCCGCAACCAGTTTAATGCCGCCCAGGTGGCGCTGAACGCCGCCTTTCTGCCGTCGATTATGCTGTCCGGGTTTATTTTCCAGATCGACAGTATGCCCGCGGCGATCCGCGCGGTGACCTACATTATTCCGGCACGCTATTTTGTCAGTACCCTGCAAAGCCTGTTTCTGGCGGGCAATATCCCGGTGGTGCTGATCGTCAATCTGCTGTTTTTAATCGCCTCGGCGGTGATGTTTATCGGGCTGACGTGGATGAAAACCAAACGGCGGCTGGATTAAGGAGCAACGATGTTTTATCGCTTATGGACCTTGATTCGTAAAGAGCTGCAGTCCCTGCTGCGCGAACCGCAAACCCGCGCAATTCTGGTGCTGCCGGTGCTGATCCAGGTGCTGCTGTTCCCGTGGGCGGCGACGCTGGAGGTGACCAACGCCACCATTGCCGTCTACAACGAAGATAACGGTAAGCATTCGGTGGAGCTGACCCAGCGCTTTGCCCGGACGAAGGCTTTTACCCACGTGCTGGTGCTGAACAGCCCGCAGGCGATCCAGCCGACCATCGACACGCAAAAAGCATTGTTGCTGGTGCGCTTCCCGGCAGATTTCTCACGCAATCTGGACCGGTTTGAAACCGCCCCATTGCAGCTGATCCTTGACGGGCGTAACTCTAACAGCGCCCAGATTGCCGCCAACTATCTGCAGCAGGTGGTGAAGGATTATCAGCAGGAGCTGATGGAGGGCAAACCGAAACCGAACAACAGCGAGCTGGTGGTGCACAACTGGTATAACCCGAACCTCGATTACAAATGGTTTGTGGTGCCGTCGCTGATCGCCATGATCACCACCATTGGGGTGATGATCGTCACTTCGCTGTCGGTGGCCCGCGAACGCGAGCAGGGCACGCTAGATCAGCTGCTGGTCTCGCCGCTGGCGACGTGGCAAATTTTTGTCGGCAAAGCGGTTCCGGCGCTGATTGTTGCAACCTTTCAGGCAACCATCGTGCTGGCGATCGGCATCTGGGCCTATCACATACCCTTTGCTGGTTCGCTGGCGTTGTTCTATTTCACGATGGTGATTTACGGGCTGTCGCTGGTGGGATTTGGCCTGCTGATTTCGGCACTGTGCTCGACCCAGCAGCAGGCGTTTATCGGGGTGTTTGTCTTTATGATGCCGGCGATTTTGCTCTCGGGGTATGTTTCGCCGGTCGAGAATATGCCGGTGTGGCTGCAGAATTTAACCTGGGTCAACCCGATCCGGCACTTTACCGATATCACCAAGCAAATCTACCTGAAGGATGCGAGTCTGGATATTGTGTGGGGGAGTTTGTGGCCGCTACTGGTGATAGCGGCCGTGACGGGCTCAGTGGCGTACGCGATGTTCAGGCGGAATATCGCGTAGCTTTTTCTCTTTCGCTACCAGGGAAACAACCGCTGGCCCTGCAAGGATAGCCAGCCCCGCGAGGGCCAGCAGCAGGTTGTTTTGCAGCACGCGTGACAGCAGCCACAGCACGATGACTGCCGCGCCGAAATACCACGTGGTGGTGAGCTCTTCAAGCACGTCAGCCACTTCACGCCAGCGCGGATCGTGATGGCGCTGTAAAAAAAGCATCATTAATACGGTGACACCGTACAGGACACATAATCCTAAGCCGACGCGCACCAGCGCCCCGCTCATCCATGCCATCACCACAACGGCGACAACCAGCAAATGCAACATAATCTGCCAGCAACTGAGGCCGGTCGCGACACGTATGCGTTGTTGCCATTTCATGGGTACTCTCCTGAAGGATCTTTGTCTGCTTGTTCAGACTATCGCACTTTACGGAAAATTCCGTAACACAGCACCTTTTTGTGACGCCGACTACACTTTATTTTCATCAGGATAGTGATGCCGGAAGGAATATATGAGCCCACAAGCGCGCCATTTTTCGTTGAAAGTATTGACGATTAATATCCATAAAGGATTTACGGCTTTTAACCGCCGCTTTATTTTGCCCGAATTACGCGATGCGGTACGTACCGTCAGCGCCGATATTGTCTGCCTGCAGGAGGTGATGGGGGCGCATGAAGTGCACCCGCTGCACGTGGAAAACTGGCCGGATACCAGCCACTATGAATTTCTCGCCGACACCATGTGGAGCGATTATGCCTACGGGCGCAACGCGGTCTATCCCGAAGGGCATCACGGCAATGCGATCCTCTCCCGCTACCCCATCGAGCATTATGAAAACCACGATGTTTCGGTAGGCGAGAGCGAAAAGCGCGGCCTGCTGTACTGCCGGATTGCGCTGCCGGAAAAGGGAGGTGCGCTGCACGTCGCCTCCGTTCACCTTGGCCTGCGTGAAGCCCACCGCAAGGCGCAGCTGCAGATGATGGCCGAATGGGTCAATGCCCTGCCCGAGGGCGATCCGGTGGTGGTGGCCGGTGATTTTAACGACTGGCGTCAGCGCGCCAACCATCCGTTGAAAACACAGGCCGGGCTGGATGAGATCTTCACCCGCGCGCACGGCAGACCGGCGCGTACTTTTCCGGTGAACTTCCCGCTGCTGCGCCTCGACAGGATCTATGTCAAAAATGCCCATGCCAGCAGCCCGACCGCGCTGGCGCTGCGCAACTGGCGCCATCTTTCCGACCATGCGCCACTGAGTGCGGAGATTCACCTATGAAATGTTCATGGCGAAGTGGGAACCGGATCGCGCTGCTGGAAAATGGCGATAGCTATTATCCGGCGGTGTTTGCCGCCATCAATAAAGCCCAGAACCGCATCCTCCTCGAAACCTTTATCTGGTTTGACGACGGTGTAGGCCGCAAGCTGCACGACGCCGTCCTACGTGCGGCCCAACGCGGCGTGCATGTTGAGGTACTGCTCGACGGCTACGGCTCTCCCGACCTTGACGATAACTTTGTCGGCGAGCTGACGTCGGCAGGGGTGGTATTCCGCTACTACGATCCGCGCCCTCCCCTGTTTGGCTTGCGCACTAACGTGTTCCGCCGGATGCATCGCAAAATCGTGGTGGTGGATGACAAGACTGCCTTTGTCGGCGGCATTAACTATTCCGATGAACATATGTCTGACTATGGCCCGGAGGCCAAGCAGGATTATGCGGTGCAGGTCGAAGGCCCGGTGGTGCAGGATATTTTGCAGTACGTGCTGGAAAATCTGCCCGGCAAAGTCGCAGGCCGCCGCTGGTGGAAGCGCCGTCATCGCGCGGAAGAGAATGTGAAGCCCGGTGAGGCGCAGGCGCTGTTTGTCTGGCGCGATAATGAGGAGCACCGGGATGACATTGAGAAGCACTATCTGAAGATGCTAACCAACGCCAGGCGCGAAGTGATCATCGCCAACGCCTACTTCTTCCCGGGCTATCGTCTGCTGCACGCCATGCGCAATGCGGCCCGGCGCGGGGTGCGGGTGAAGCTTATCGTGCAGGGTGAGCCGGATATGCCGATTGTGACCGTGGGCGCGCGCCTGCTGTATCACTATCTGGTGAAGGGCGGGGTTCAGATCTTCGAATACCGCCGCCGTCCGCTGCACGGCAAGGTGGCGCTGATGGACGATCACTGGGTGACCGTCGGTTCCAGCAACCTTGATCCCCTCAGCCTGTCTCTGAATCTGGAGGCTAACCTGATCATTCACGATCGCCAGTTTAATCACACCCTGCGCGAGAATCTGTCCGCCATCATTGCCAAAGACTGCGTGCGCGTGGATGAGTCGATGGTGCCGAAACGCACCTGGTGGAACCTGAGCAAAAGCGTGCTGGCGTTCCACTTTTTACGTCATTTCCCGGCGCTGGTGGGCTGGTTGCCCGCGCACACCCCTGAACTGTCGCAGGTGCCGCCGCCGGTGCAGCCTTCCATTGAGACCCAGGATCGCGTTGAAGCAAGCGACACGGGGGCAAAACCCTGATGACGAAAAAAAATTCGCGCTGGCGTCTGGCAAAAAAAATCCTCACCTGGCTGTTTTTTATCGCCGTGGCGGTGCTGCTGGTGGTGTATGCGCAGAAGGTCGACTGGGAAGAGGTCTGGAAGGTCATTCGTAACTATGACCGGGTGTCGCTGCTGAGCGCGGTGGCGCTGGTGGTGGTGAGCTTCCTGATCTATGGCTGTTACGACCTGCTGGGGCGGATCTACTGCGGCCATAAGCTGGCCAAGCGTCAGGTAATGCTGGTGTCGTTTATCTGCTACGCCTTTAACCTGACCCTCAGCACCTGGGTGGGCGGCATCGGCATGCGCTATCGCCTTTACTCGCGTCTGGGCCTGCCCAGCGCCACCATCACCCGCATCTTTTCCCTCAGCATCACCACCAACTGGCTGGGCTATATTCTGCTGGGTGGGGTGATTTTTACCGCAGGCGTGGTGCAGCTGCCGGACCACTGGTATATCGATCAGATGACGCTGCGCATTATCGGCATCGTGCTGCTGCTGATGATCAGCTTCTATCTGTGGGCCTGCGCGTTTGCGAAGCGACGCCATATGACCATCAAAGGGCAGAAGCTGGTGCTCCCGTCCTGGCGCTTTGCGCTGGCGCAGATGGGGATTTCCGCCGCCAACTGGATGGCGATGGGGGCGATTATCTGGCTGCTGATGGGCGAGGACGTGAACTACTTCTTCGTGCTCGGCGTGCTGCTGGTGAGCAGTATTGCCGGGGTGATTATGCATATCCCGGCGGGGATCGGCGTGCTGGAGGCGGTGTTTATCGCCCTGCTGGCCGGGGAGCATGTCTCCCACGGGACGATCATCGCCGCCCTGCTGGCCTACCGCATGCTGTACTACTTCTTACCGCTGGCGCTGGCCACCATCTGCTACCTGATCCTTGAAAGTCGGGCGAAAAAGCTGCGGGCGAAAAACGAACAGGCGATGGATAAATAGCGCTTAACGGGGGCGCAAGCCCCCTCATGCGTCACAGCAGACGAAAATTTTTATCCGGTAGCATTCTTTCCGGCAGGCGGCTGTCTTTGACCATCTCGCGTAAGTCGATCTCCAGCGTGTTGCAAATCGCGTTGAGCGGCAGATCGTTATCTTCAATACCGAAAGGATCTTCCAGCTCGGTGGCAATCGCATCCAACGCCAGTAGCGCGTAAGTGGTGAATACCGAGAACAACAGCGTCAGTACCCCAAAGTTGTTAATCAGCAGCAGTGGATAAATGGCGCAAAAAATTCCCACCGTCCGGTGCAGCAGCAGCGAGTACGCGAAGGGGATCGGCGTGTTGCTGATGCGTTCGCAACCGCCCTGAATGGCGCTCATTTTATCCAGATAGTGCCTGAAATTCTGGTACACAAACGAAGCCAGGCGGTATTGTTGCGAAACCCCAGAAACACCGAAATCGAAATGGTGATACCAATAAAATAGACCGAGCTCTCTTTTGCCACCAGACCGTGCAGATGCAGCAGCGGCAAAAAATAGAGATAGGCGATGTTTAACAACACAAAGAAACACATCTGCCGGGTGATTTTGCGCATGATTGAGCCGCGCCATGAGAACAGTTTGCGCAGCCAGCCCTGCTCGGGCCTGACGATCATTCCTGCCCGGCCCTGGCAGAAAATTGCAGGATGTGGTTATAGATAAGGTTGAGTTTGTTCAGGTAATGGTCAAAAACCTGTTCACTGTCCGCGAGGACAATATCATCATCCAACATTCCATTCTGGTGCAGGCGTGATGAAGGCACCTCGATAGCACCCAGCTCGGCGGATTCCACCAGATAGTCGATATTAATTGAGCCGAACGTCCCGCAGCGGATAATATTGATATGTACACTACCGAATACGCGCACCAGCAAGCGGTCTTTTTGATATGGCACAATCTGATGATGATATAAACGCTCACTGGCGGTTATCTTCTTAATTAATGCCATCGCATAAATATTCCACAACTTATCCATTTTGCACTTCTCGGCATTGATTAATGCGGCCTTCTCTTTTAAAACCATTTTCGTATTCATTTTTTCGATGTATGCCAGAAAGCTGCCAGTGAATAACAGCTTATGTTTGATTCATATGACTATTAAGGACTAGCAGAATATCATATACAGCTTTCGATAATATTATACTTCACAACAAAGTTAATATAATCATGAAGGATTACGGGATTATTGATCTTACTTTGGTAAATCATCCAAAGCTCGATTTGTTGAACCGATCAGTCTGTGAGAATCACCTGTAGCTGTCCGCTCTCAATAAAGGGCTTCACAATGTATCTGGCAAAATCGCAAAGATGCAGTTTCTGCATCGTTTGCGCGCCGCGCGCGCTGGCATTCAGCTCCTCTTCCAGGCAACTGACTCACTGGCTGATCCTGGATTTTGTCATTCCCAATTCTGCGGCTGTTCTGGTAAATGAACCCTTTTTTACCAGTAGCGCAAAAAGCGCCATATCCTGAATATGCTTGAACATGACCTGACCCGGCAGTGAGATGAATTCAGATTGTACGCCCCGCGTCGGATATTGTATACGCGCCATTGTTTAATATATCGCGAGAGATTGTTTAATTACTTGCCGTAATACATCCTACCGATTCAGTTACAATAGCGCCCTGTAAGGCGACGATACTACCCTGTATTTTAAAGTGGGATATGTTTGCGCCAAAAGATAACTACCAGGCAGCACCCAAACCCACCCATAAAGGGGTATTCAGACGTGTGTTATATTTTTACAGGATCAGGAAATCGCCATCATGCGACGTAAAGAAAAATTAACTTCAAATACTTTAATTTGCTTACTGCCAATAAACATGGTTTTTGATGCCTTTCTTGGGGCTGAACGGCTTAACTATCGCCATTTTTTTTCGCCGGTTCGTTCTGTCTGGCCATCGCCGCGCAGGGAATGGCGCTGACAAAACTGTTTCGTCCTTCTCGCGCTAAAAAAAGACAGGCCTGAAAACAGGCCTGTCCTATTGATAACCAAAGTGATGGGGCGGTTAGCGACGGTTGCCGAAAATACGCAGCAGCATCAGGAACAGGTTGATGAAGTCCAGATAGAGGGTTAACGCCCCGAGGATGGAGTATTTGCGCAGCATCGAGCTGTCACGCACGTCAATCTGCTCGCCGATGTTTTTGAGCTTCTGGGTGTCATAGGCCGTCAGGCCTACAAAGACGATGACCCCGATATAGGTCACTGCCCACATCAGCGCTTCGCTTTTTAGCCAGAAGTTCACTAATGACGCCAGCACGATGCCTATCAGCGCCATAAACAGCATATTGCCAAACCCGCTCAGGTCGCGTTTAGTGGTGTAGCCATACAGGCTCATGGCACCAAACATCCCGCCGGCCACCACGAAGGTGCTGGCGATGGAGGAGTAGGTGTAGACGATAAAAATGCTGGAGAGCGTCAGGCCCGTGAGCGCCGAATAGAGCATAAACAGCGTGGTCGCCATTCCCGCGCTGAGCTTATGCACCAGCCCGGAGAGCACAAACACCAGCGCCAGCTGAGCGATAATCAGCCCAAAAAAGGTAATTTTGCTGGAGAAGACAAACATCATCACCGCGGGCGTGTTGGCCGCATACCAGGCGATAAACGCGGTTAACAGCAACCCGCAGGTCATCCAGCCATAGACCTGCGCCATGTAGGTTTGCAGCCCGCTGCGGGTCTGCTGGACGATAGAATCGGAACGCGGAAAACGGTCCATAACTCACTCCTGTTTAAGTGGACACCCAATTAAAGCCTAACACATCCCGGCAAACCGGCTACCAGCGGCTGGCCGCCTCTTTGTCGCTGTCGCGGGACTCAACCCACCGATCCCCTTCCGGGGTGGCTTCGCGCTTCCAGAACGGGGCGCGGGTTTTCAGGTAATCCATGATGAACTCCCCCGCCGCAAACGCGCTGCCGCGATGCACGCTGGTGACGCCGACAAAGACGATCTCTTCGCCAGGCCACATTTCACCGATGCGGTGGATCACCGTCACCCGGCCGAGCGGCCAGCGCTCGCGCGCCTGCTCGACGATCTCCGCCAGCGCTTTTTCAGTCATCCCCGGATAGTGTTCCAGCGTCAGGGCGCTCACGCTGTCGCCGAGGTTATGGTTACGCACTTTGCCGGTAAAGGTAACCACCGCCCCGTCTTCGTCACGTTCGGCCAGCCAGTTGTATTCGGTGCCAACGCTAAAACGCACCGCGTCGACAACAATTTTTGTCTCTGCCATCTTAGCCTCCGGTCACCGGTGGGAAGAATGCCACTTCATCGCCTGCGGTGAGCGGATGGCTAAAGTCCACCAGCGTCTGGTTCACCGCCGCCAGCAGTTTGCCCGCGTCCAGCGCCAGCGCCCAGCGATCGCTTTGCGCCGCCAGGTGCGCGCGCAGCGCTTCTACGTTGTCGACGGGAATGTCCAGCGTCAGGCTGTCGGTATTGACCAGCTCGCGGACCTGCGCAAAAAATAGAACTTTAATCATGACGTTCCGCCCTGAAATCACCCGATTTACCGCCGCTTTTCGCCAGCAGGCGAACCGGGCCAATCACCATATCTTTCTGGACCGCTTTGCACATGTCGTAGATGGTTAACGCCGCCACCGACGCGGCGGTTAAGGCTTCCATCTCCACCCCGGTTTTTCCGGTCAGGCGGCATAATGATTCGATACGCACGCGGCTATGCTCCGGCTCTGCCAGCAGGTTGACTTCCACTTTGCTGAGCATCAGCGGATGGCACAGCGGGATCAGCTCCCAGGTGCGTTTTGCGGCCTGAATCCCGGCGATCCGCGCGGTG
Source organism: Silvania sp. (assembly GCF_051656365.1). Classification (NCBI taxonomy): domain Bacteria; kingdom Pseudomonadati; phylum Pseudomonadota; class Gammaproteobacteria; order Enterobacterales; family Enterobacteriaceae; genus Silvania; species Silvania sp. The sequence goes on from NZ_JBOGBT010000037.1 coordinate 49,756, forward strand.
GCGAAGACGTCGCCTTTATGGTGGCTACCGTCAACGATCATGGCCAGCGTCTCGGGCAGCATAGTGACGAACGCTTCGGCGCACGCTTCACGCACCGTCTCGGCCTTGCCGGAGACATCCACCATATGGGCTTCGCCAGCGGCGTTAATGTGGGTAAGTTGCGACATGTTTTACTTCTTCAAATGAGGATAAAAATTACACGGACGGGTGCGGGCATCGAGCTGCGGGGCAATGATATTTTCCCACGCGGTACGGCAGGCTTTGGTCGAGCCCGGCATCGCAAAAATCAGCGTCTTGTTGGCGATACCGGCCACCGCGCGCGACTGCAGCGTCGAGGTGCCAATCTCTTCGAACGAGAGCATGCGGAACATTTCGCCAAAGCCTTCGACCTCGCGATCGAACAGCGGCAGCAGCGCCTCCGGGGCCTGATCGCCTGCGGTAAAGCCGGTGCCGCCGGTGACCAGCACCACCTGCACGTTGTCGCTGGCTACCCAGCGTGAGACTTCAGCGCGGATGGCGTAGCGGTTCTCTTTGACAATCACTTTGTCGACAATCTGATGCCCGGCGTCGTGCGCCGCCTCACGCAGCCAGTGGCCGGAGGTATCATCCTCTTCGCCACGGCGTTCAGAAACGGTAAGAATAGCAATACGCGTCGGGATAAATTCTGCGCTTACCTGACTCATCTTCGAATTCCTTGTAGCGATTACCCGCCAATGTATGACAGGTTCTGGGTGATCCCGGTGTTGCCCTGATGCAGGAAGTGGGTCTGTTTTTTGTGCATCAGCGCGTCTGAAATACGCGCTTCGAGCGCCTGCTGCTGGGCATCTTCCGCCAGCAGATCGCGCAGATCGACGCCACCATCGCCAAACAGGCACAGGTGCAGCTTGCCCACCGACGAGACGCGCAGGCGATTACAGCTGGCGCAGAAGTCTTTTTCATACGGCATGATCAGGCCGATTTCCCCTTCGTAATCCGGGTGACAAAAGACCTGCGCCGGGCCGTCGCTGCGCTGGCGAAGCTGATGGATCCAGCCGCGTTTGAGCAGTTCATCGCGCAGCACCATGCCGGAGATGTGATGGCGGGAGAACAGATCGTTGCCCTCGCCGGTTTCCATCAGCTCGATAAAGCGCAGTTGAATGCGGCGCGGTTTGATCCACGCCAGGAAGGTGTCCAGCTGATGATGGTTCACATCACGCATCAGCACGGTGTTGACTTTCACCTTGTCGAAGCCCGCCGCAAAGGCGGCATCGATCCCCTCCATCACCTGATGGAATTTATCCTGTCCGGTGATGGCGTGAAACTGACGGGCATCCAGGCTGTCGACGCTGACGTTGAGGGCGGTGAGCCCTGCATCGCGCCACTGGGCCACATCACGCGCCAGACGGTAACCGTTGGTGGTCACCGCAATCTGACGAATGGCGTCGTTTTCACGGATAGCCGCAACGATGTCGGTGAAGTCACGGCGCAGCGAGGGTTCGCCGCCCGTGAGACGGACCTTCTCGGTCCCCATGGCGGCAAACGCGCGCGTAATGCGGCGCACTTCGGCCACGGAGAGAAAGCCATTATTGGTGACGCCGCCCGGCTTGTAGCCATCCGGCAGACAGTAGGTGCAACGGAAATTGCACACGTCGGTAATCGACAAACGCAGGTAAAAAAACTGACGTGCGAATGCGTCGGTAAGTTGTGAAGCCATGTACACCTTTCCTGATACGGGAGGCACAGTCATTTCTTCCTGTACCCTGGTGGCGATACCGCCACGGCCAGCACGCCATATCTGTCGACACAGGCGCGAAGGCTAGAGTGTATGTTTTCGATTAAGAAAACGTGGTTATGACGATAGTAGCCTGTTGATGTGGGTTTCGCTATCTTCGGCTTTCGCTATATAATTTTGAATATAACGACCTGATCGTGCACTTTCGAATCAGAATACGTATTTAGCGAATTTTTGCATTGATATAAGTCATTTTGGCCCGTCTGGAGCATCGTCTTTTAGGGGTAGTTGAGTTACTGTTAATACGTTCGTCATACTAAGGAATTTCTATGCGCAATCGCACTTTTGCGGATCTTGATCGCGTGGTCGCTCTCGGCGGAGGGCACGGACTGGGCCGGGTGATGTCATCGTTGTCTTCACTGGGTTCGCAGCTCACCGGGATCGTCACCACTACCGATAACGGTGGCTCCACCGGGCGTATTCGTCGCTCCGAAGGCGGGATCGCCTGGGGGGATATGCGCAACTGTCTGAACCAGCTTATCGCTGAACCAAGTGTCGCATCGGCAATGTTTGAGTATCGTTTTGGCGGTAACGGCGAACTTTCTGGGCATAACCTCGGAAACCTGATGTTAAAGGCGCTGGATCACCTCAGCGTGCGGCCTCTGGAAGCCATCAATTTAATTCGAAACTTACTCAAAGTGGATGCATTCCTGATCCCAATGTCCGAACATCCGGTCGATTTGATGGCGATCGACATCAACGACCATGAAGTCTATGGCGAAGTGAATATCGATCAGTTGGTGGTCCCGCCAAAAGAGCTGATGCTCTACCCTGCCGTCCCTGCCACCCGTGAAGCGGTAGAGGCGATTAGCGAAGCGGATCTCATCCTGATTGGCCCGGGCAGTTTTTACACCAGCCTGATGCCCTTGCTGCTCATTAAAGAGATGGCCCAGGCCCTGCGGCGCACGCCTGCGCCTGTGGTATATATTGGCAATCTGGGCCGCGAGCTCAGTCCGGCCGCCGCCAGCATGTCGCTGCCGGCCAAGCTGGCGCTGATGGAGCAGTATGTGGGTAAAAAGATTATTGATGCGGTGGTGGTAGGACCAAAAGATGACGTGACCGGGCTGGAAGGCCGGGTGGTGGTGCAGGAGCCGCTTGAGGCGAGCGACATTAAGTATCGCCACGACAGGCATCTGCTGCGCGTGGCGCTGGAGAAGGCGATTCAGGCGTTGGGTTGAGACTATCGCGTTAGTTTGCTGCAGCCGTTCTCGCTTTTTCCTGCATCAGCACCGCCATTTGTGCGCGCAGATACTGTTCTGTTTGATAAACCTGCTGCTGCCTGGCAGCTGAATTATCCGGTAGAAGCTGGATCTTACGCAGCCGATCCTCTGTCGGTTCCGCCTGGCGAAAATGGGTCAGCATGTCGAATGTTGCAGACTTTAGTTCACTGACCGTGATGTACTGACCCCGTTTCTCATCCAGCGCATTCAACCGATCCGCCAGCTGCTGCAGCCGGACCATGCCCTGATGCCAGCCGTTGAGGTTTTCTGTCGTAATGGCGGCAGCATTAAGCTGCTGTTGCCCCTGAAGGTCGGGAGCTGGTTTAAGAGCAGACTGCCAGCTCCAGGCCAGCACACCACTTATCAGCAACATAGTGCACATCCCCGCCGCAAATGCTCGCCATGGTTTTGCCGCTGCTGCCCGTGGCGTTACCCCCTCTGATGCTGGCTGAGCGACGTAAACCCATTTTGGAGGTTCCGGTGGCATAGCAGGTCCGGCAGGCAATGCGATCTCCTGCGCTGTTTGACTCTCCCTCCCGGTGACACTCTCGTCATGCTTCACCCGGGCCGCTGCGTTGCGCAGCATTGTCAGCAGGGTATCAAACTGGGTTAACGGCTCAAGTTCCAGACGCTGCAGCACCTGGCCCATGCGACTCAGGTACTGTTCGGTCTGGTGAAGTGAGTCCTGGTCGGAATACGCCAGGGTTAAGGTACGCAACATCTGCTGCAGGCGTGTGCTGAGCGTTTTCAGTAGCGCGACCCGAACAGGAACGGCTTGCGGCCAGAGTCCCTGCCACTGATGCATCAGCAAAGCTTCCAGAATTGCCAGTCCTTCGTTAAGACCCGTTATGCCCGAAAGACGCGTGCGCGCCAGCGTGTATCCGCACGCCGTCTCAAGTTCTACGCCATTCTGGCGAAACAGCGACAGACTCAGCTGTTCAACGCGATTCCAGCCAACATCCGGGCGCGCGGGATGCGAAAGCTTCGCCAGCTCATGGCGCAGAGCGATATAATCCGGCAATGCGCGCGGGTCACCGCCGGTTTTCAGCGTTTCAGGATTGTTCACGGGTCCCATTTCTGTCACCTCCGTTAAGGCCGTTTAAGTTCGAGAGTGAGGGTCGAGAAACTGCTGTTGCTTCAGATGGCGTAGCAGGACGCGGCCCTCCGGCATAAATTCGGTGCCATAGCGCACAAGACCAAGGCCTTTCAGCTCAGCATCAATGGCGTAGCGCAGTTCGCCTGGCTGCAGCTGTTCAAGCAATACCACGCTGATATTTTTCAGCCGCGGCTCATATTTCAGCAACACCGATGAGAAGGTGCTCATCAGCTGATGAGCGTTGCCCGGCATGCCCTGCAAAATTTTGGTCATGTCCGGCAAACCATAATCCGGCAGATGCGCCAGCGTCCCTGCGCGGCAGTTGAGGATCCGCTGCATATTGTCGAGTACGGATAGAATCACCTGGTTCTGCTCGCTGACGCGGTTAAGCTCAAGCCCGCCGGTAAAGTTGCCCGCCAGTATTTCATAGAGCGATGGCGCGTTATGTCCCTGCGGCATTAGTTATCCTTTAACGCGTGTAACGTCAGGTGGTTATTTCCGGCCTCGATAATGCGTGGCTTATCAGGATCCAGTTCTTCACGCGACAACACCAGCCGCCAGCTGTTTTGCTCGCTGTCCGGATGACGAAACAGCCCGGTCACCGCCACGAACTGCGCGTCAGTCTCCATGGGCATATCGAGACTGGCATCGCCACCCGGTTTGATCACCACGTCCCGACGGGCCAACAGATCTTCTTTTAATACGCTGTCACCCTCTTTCAGTAGCTGCTGATAGACCGTTTTGTCGAACGTCTTGCGGTCTTTCAGCTGATAAACGCGCACCACCATCGGCTCAGAGAGGGAATTGCTCTCCCGGGCGTCGGTGTTAAGCGCCTCACGCGCGGTAAAATCCAGGTGTAAGACGTTTACCTTCTTATAAAAAACCGAGGTTAATGCCGATTTGGTGCCGTCCGTCACGCTCTGCGTCAGGCCGCATCCCGTCAGGCTGAACGCCAGCAGCGGAAGCAGCCAGCGGGGAGTTTTAGTTAAACTGATAGGTAACACGTCGATTTCCTTGTTGTGATGTGGTGGGCTGCAAGCCGCGGTAGTAACCGAGTTCCGTGGTAAAGCTCGGCGGGATATCGTCCGAATGGTGATCCTCCTCAGCCCCCAGCACGCCATTCAGGCCAAGCCAGAACGATCCTTCACCCAACGGGGGGACGGTCAACAGGCGGGTGCTGACCGTTAGCTGAATTTTTGCCTTGAATCGCCAGCCCAGATATACCCGCAGCATCACCAGAAAATCCTGATACAGCAGGCCATCCGGCTTCCAGCCCTGGGCTTCATGCTCGTTATCCGTTGCCAGCGTAATCAGCAGCTGGCTGTTGGCATCCATCATCTCATCCCCCAGCGGCGAGTTCCCGTCGAGCAGGACGTCCTCATCGCCATAAAACCCCAGCGGCTGGCTGACCGCCACCGGGCGCAGGCAGTATGGGCTAACCCTTACCCGGGTCGCCGGGGCCAGCAGGCTCACCAGGGACTGCATGCCCTCCTGGGTTTTACCGGGCTGACGCAACACCCCAGCCAGCGCCAGAAAGCGCGAGACCGGCGTGCCAATGTGGTCTGCCGTTCCCGGGATCCCCAGGCCGACCAACCCCAGCAGCGACTGCGACAGGACATCCGTGCCACCGGGTTCAAAAGTGGCCGGATAAGAGTACTTACGCCAGATACGATAAAACTGGGTCAGGATGCGGTGACTGAAAATATCAAGAAACCCCTGCAGCGCCTCGTGCCCTTCCCGACGTTGGGTAATGTCATCCAGATACGCGGTCGGCAGCGGCGAATCGACCCCGTACAGGCCCATAAAGGTGGTGCGAATAACCGGCGGCTTGCGCGGATCGTCATCATCATATTCAACCGCTTTCAGTTCGCTTGCCGGAAAGCCCATACCCGGATGCGGGCAAAAGCGCACCGGGTCGTCTGACGGATGCCGGGTAGCGCCAATCAGGGGGGCGTTGGGCTGGCGTTTTTCTAACAGCTGGCAAAAGCGATAAAAGTTAATGCGGTGAAGGTCAGCTTCCAGCCGTGGGGTCAGCCGGGAATGCGGCGATTGTGCTTCTCTTCCCATTCAAGGCGCTCTCCAGTGGGTTGCAGGATGATAGTCAGACGGTTAAAGAGGTAAATATCGGTGTACAGCGCAAAGAAACGGCTCAGCATTTCACCAAACAGACAGATATCGCCTCGCCCGGCAAAACCGTGGCTATCGAGCGTGACGTCAATCTGCACGCCACGCACCAGATACCCCTGTTCAAAACGCTCCGTCTCGCTGTGTTTCACCTCAAGAATGGCGTCCAGACGTCGGCGGTTCATTTCGCTGTGCGTCCATTCGTACAACGCCAGCGTGCCGCGAAGGACCTCGGCGCTGTCCATCATTGACAGAAATCCGCTGCCGAGATGGCTCAGCACGCGCCAGTGAAAGCGATCCTCTGCCGGGGGATAACACGGCAGCGTCGGGGCGCAGAGATTACGTACGGCAATACTGGCTGAGGTGGTTTTTACTACCCTATCCAGCACCGTGCTTTGCAATGCACGACGGGGCAGCAGGCCGTTAGTCCCGATAAGTGTCAGCGAGAGGCTCTCCTTTTCCGGCACGGTGTGATGGTCAAAGGCTTCACCGCCGAGGATGAGCCAGGTGTTGTGCAGGCCGGAAGGCCCACGGCGCACGCGGGTATGGTAGTAATACTCCGGGGCATCGTGGCGCATCATCCCGCCTTTGTGGCGGAAGCTGGAAAAAGGCACATAGGCATGCTGGCTGGATGACATCACCGAATCCACGGCGTAAATCTCAGTGTGGCCATCCTGCACGCGCATTGGACGCAGCATGTATTCCGTCTGCAGGGAATTGAGCGTTAGCGGGTCAGACTCCAGCGGGAAGAGATTAATCACCGGCACACAGTTAAGCCGCAGATGCTTTTCCGTGAAGCTAAAGTCGTGCTCCCAGCGCTCGCCCAGCACCACGTCGATGTCAAACCACGGAAGCTCTGCCGGAAAGGTGACGCTCTCCAGCCCACGCAGCCCCGTGAACATGAATTTCTCCCGGAAGGTGAAGTACTCCAGCAGCAGCTGATAGCCGCTAAAACTGCTGTTGCCCTTTGGCCACAAGGTGTCGTCGTCGCCAAATCCCTGAGCGGTGAAATGCCCGTCGAGCGGCCTTCTGTCCACCTCGCCCGGAAGGCGCAACCATAAGCGGGACACATTCAGGGTAAAGGCTTCATGCATGGCGCAGGCCAGCGGTGCATCTGCGTTGAAGTACAGCGGAATAGAGCTGAGCTCGAGGCGGCTCCAGTCGGCGAGTTGACTGCAGTTAAAACGCAGGCGAATCACCGAGCGTCCGTCCGGATCGGTGGTAAGCGTCGCCTTCTCCAACGACAGCGGCTGGAGGTGAATGTCCTGGGTGGTGGTATAGCGACAGCGTGTGCCTTTTTCACCTATCGGGCGAGAAAGCACTTCAAAACCTTTGCCGATGCGCATCGGCTCTTTCATCTCGCGCCAGTCCGGCGCGAGCTCGACCACCGACATCGACGGAATGGTCCGCAGATAGTGCGGCCACAGCAGGCTCACCAGCCCCTCGGTCAGCTCCGGCAAGTCATCATCAAGCTTCTCGCGCAGCCGACCCATCATAAAGGCAAAGCCTTCAAACAGGCGCTCGACAAATGGATCGCACGCCCCCGCTTTATCGAGGTTTAACATTGCTGCACGATCCGGATGGGCTCGAGCAAATTCCTCTCCGGCTTCAAGCAGATAGCGCATTTCAGCGTCGTAATAACGCAGGGTTAAGTCGTCCATAAATTTAACTATCAGTCCGTTTTTAATATCAGCCGCAAAGTACGGCAGAGCGAGCAGGATCAAGCGCAATCAGCCCGGAGAGCAGCGCGTCCATTTCGGGTAGCAGGCGGGTTTTATCCGCCTCACTGCGCCCTGCTCTGGCACGCAGTAATTTGAGCCGACGCGCTTTGACTTCGAACAGCAGGTCCGGCGTCCACTGCTCAAGGGTGAGCGTGCGGGCACGGTGGTCGAGCTCGCCCAGCAAGTGCAGCGCCATCTCGTTTTTGCCGTACTGCTCGGTGACACGCGCCATCAGCAGACGCATCAGCCACTGGTCACGGGAAGATGTGTAACCCGCACGGGTCTGTAGCCAGTTGAGTGCGGCGTCTATTCCCTCGCTGTCCGCTTTAGCCAGCACTTCCGGCTCAAGAGATAACACCTCATCCCCGGAAGAAGCGGCGGTCATCACCGGTTCATCCTTCCAGCCCGGCATCGCATCCAGCACGCTTTCGTTAATCCAGTTCATCGTCACTTCATCGGCGAACGGCGTGCCGTCGTTGAACGCCAGCACCTCCAGCCCCGGCAGGCGAGACAGCAGCCCGGTGAGATCCCGGCAGAGAATATCTGCGCGTACGGAGTCAGCATCGAGCTTCACCAGCGCTTGCCAGGCGTACCACTGGAGATCCAGCCACAGATGGTTAACCCCCTGCGCCAGCAAGGCGTCGGTATATTCCAGCAATTCTGACCAGCTTTTCTGCAGGTAAAGCCGTTTGAGGTGCGCCTTGTTGTCCGGCTTGGGCGGCAGCAGACGGGTACGCCCGGAGGCATCCAGCGGCGGCAGGGCCATCAGCGTATCCCAGCGAATGCACTTCAGCAGATGATGGCCCGCCAGCCAGCCGCCGGGCTGGTCCCGCAGGTATCGCGCCAGCACTTTGGCCTGGCTGAGCAGGTCACGCCCTGAAGATACGGTATTCATTGCGGGTGCGAACGGGGCAACCTCCGTGGCGGCAGCACTCTCTTCCTGGCTGGTTTGCGGGACGAGACTGTTGGCTCCCCCGCTCTGCACCAGCCTGTTTTCCAGCGCCTGATACAGCACGGCGAGCAAGGGCTGCCCCTCGTCATCAAATGTCCGTAGGGTGTTGTCTGCCCGCAGTAGCGCCCCGGCGATACGCCGCATCACCGTGATATCCACTTCGGGATAGCGCGACAGGCTGTCGATCACGCGGCTGCTGCCCAGCCACTCCAGCGCCGATTTACGGCTGCGCTCGCGCCGGGGATGCAGCTGGGTTCCGAACTTTTCCAGCATAGCGGCCAGCAATTCCAGCCCCTCTGCAAACCCGGTTTCGCCGTCCTGATACAGCCGCGCCCAGACGTAGAAGGTCGTTACACGCAGATCCTTGCAGACACCGGTCAGCAGCTTTTCTGTCAGTTGGCAAATCAGGGCGGTATCAATGCCGGAGAGCTTATTCACCTCTTCGCGGATGCGCTGAAAGTCATCGTTGTAGCCGGGATCCTCCCCGGTCGGTTCAACATCATTTATGGGTTCCAGCCAGCGCTCCCGGTCGCGGATGAGCGTCCGGGACTGATCCAGCAATGTGCTCTCCTCTGCTCCACAGGCGTAGAGCAGGTTCTGTAATGCGGCCATTATTCCATTCCATCCATGGCTGAGTTATCGGAAGTGTCGAGCGCCTGAGCGGTTGCTAAGGGATCCACGGTGAAGATCTGATCCGGGAGACGGAAATCACGCAGCGCCAGTAGTGCCAGAGGTCCCCTGCCCAACTGGGATCGCAGTACCCACTGCAGCGTACGGCCATCCGGGGCGTCGAAGCTCATCATCCACTGGCTGCGGTCGAGCTGCTGACGCTTGCCCTGGTCCAGCCAGCGGATAAAACCCCAGGTACCGCTGTAGTCACCAAACAGGCGTGCGCCCGCGTTGGTCGAAGTCCAGGTCAGCATCGCGCCCGGCTTGAAAGTGTCGCCCGGCCAGCGGAAGGATTGCCAGTCCGCCATCTGGTTGAAGTAATGCATTTTTTGCCCGTCAATAGTGAGCTGGGTCTCCACCACCTGCGCTGCTGGACGGGCCTGCAGTTCGAAGCTGATCCCCTGACTGCCGTCGGTAAACAGGATGTCTGACAGCTGGCTCAGCTGGTTTACCGCCTTGAGAAAAGCAGGATTAAACGTCAGCCCCTGACTGTGGGCACTGTCCGGCACCCACCGGCTGCCCTCTTTGTGCAGTACGCCGCTTAGCTCTGAGGTCAAAAACCTGTCGATGCGTCCCGCATCTTTACGGATAAACTCGGCCAGCATCGGCAGCGAGGCATCGCTTTTGCTCACCGCAAACGGGAAACGCCCCTCAAATGCCGTATGCCAGTTCGCCACGACCGAGCGGCTCCAGCGTTCGTTGAGGCTGGCTGCTGACGGTTGCAATACCGTTTCCCATGCCTGGGTCAGCGGCTGCACGAACAGGGTGTGACCAAAACCGCGCCACTCCTCACCAAGGCTCGCCGCCACCAGACTGCCGTACTGCTGGGTGTCGGTCAGATCGACGCTTTTACCCTGGAACACGGTCTGCGCCAGGCTTTGCATCATCTCCTGCGGATCCGTGCTGCTTGCCACCTGCTGCAAACGCAGGCGCACGCGGGTGATACGGGTCAGGTACGTCTGCAAACTCAATGAACCGTCTGCCGACATCACGTTACTGGCGTTATTTTTCCCCATTAGCGCCAGCAGCGGCCCGAAGGTATCATCCAGCGGACCCTGCGGTCCGGCGGCACGCTGATCGATCGCGGGTTTTTCTGTATGGCCGATCAGGTCTTTCGCCGAGCGGAGGATAGACTCCGGGACGCCTTCTTTTTGCTGTCCGGTCTGCCCTTGCCACGCCAGCGTGTTCATCAGCGCAATCAGCGGCGACTGTCGCACGTCGCTCATCAGCGTTAGCTGGTCAGTGACATCGGCAATGTTTTGCGCCGGGTTAAGCCGCAGGCTGTTGAGGAAGTTCAGCCAGCTACCGGCAAAGTCGGTAAAGTAGCGCTGGGTCAGTCGGGCTTTCAGCGTTTCCGCCGACAGGTCCGCAGATACGGCCTGGCGGCTGTCGCTCAGCACCCAGTCGATTTCATCCCGACGGGCGTTCGCCGCTTGCTCTATAGCCTTTTGAATCCCCCCTTCCCAGGCCTGACGGGTAAACATCCCCGGCACGGCTTCATCGGTGGTGAACAGACGACGGGCATCGGTCGCGTGGGTCATCTCTTCCAGCGTCATATCGGCAAAGTTACGCCGCACCGATTTGAGCATATGTTCGTACAGGGTGCTTTCCGCGTTACGCCGGCCTATCTGCTGAAGCAGTACCTGACGGCTCTGGCCGACCAGCGACACATCCGGGGTGATTTTCCACTGCGGTTGCCGGGGCAGTTCCGTGATATAAAACGCCCACAGATCCGGTGACAGGCTCTGCCACAACCCGGTGGAAATGCCCATGCGGGTCGGCTGCACCGCTTTCATGGTTTGGGCGTAGAATGCGCCGTCCGTTTTGTCTGGACGCGCCATCATCAGCCAGGCTTTTAGCTGGTCGTAACCCGGTTTCGCCAGCGCGATACGGGTGTCGCTGTTGGGGGCAGAGTTCACCAGCGCGTTCAGTTTATGCGTTAACGCCGCATTAGCCGGATCGCGGATCAGGCGGTTATTCGCCACGCCGTACCAGGGCAGCACCGCACTTAGCAGCTGCGGGCTATGGCCCAGACCAAAACGCAGATACCAGGGCGTTCCGTGCTGAATGTGGTATTGCAGGCGACCGGCATCGTTACGCAGGTCGTGCAGGGCGGTAAGCTGATAATCGGAGATGGACGGATGCTCTACCAGCGCGCGAGCGTTGGTCGCCATCGAGGAGATTTGTCCGTAGTTCAGGGCAAAAGAGAGTAGCAGCCCCGCTCCCCAGACGCCAATAGCCGCCATGACGGCCCATGCCAGCGTCTGCTCCCAGGCCAGGCCAACCCGGCGACCGCGGATGCGGGTACAGTCGTTAATGACTCCCTGCCAGGTGTCCGGGAGCGTCAGAGCATGCTGGTAAGCGGGCTGAGGCGTACTTTCAACGCTGACGTCATCTAAGGGGCCGGGTCTGTCTGCCAGGCTGAAGACCAGCCCCCGCAGCGGGACGCGCTGTTGTGCAGCGTAAAGCCACGGCGTCAGGCGTGATGCCCAGCGTTCACGCTCCCCCTGTTCCAGCTGTTGCGCCAGACGCAGCAGGAAATCATGACAGCGGTTGTCTGTTATCTGCGCAATGCCCTGCTCGCGCAGTTGAGGCAGCAGTTTACTGAGCTGGCAGGAGACATTCTCCGGTATCGCTCGCTGCGGCAACGTGATGCCTACGGCCTGAGATTGACGCCCCTTTTGCGACCAGTCGCTGCCGTACAGTTGCCACAGCCAGACCGGAGCCGAGTAGCGTAATGCTTCACTGATTTTCTCCAGCCCACGGAGATCCTTATCGCTTATCTGCGGTGTAAGACTCTGACCTTCGCCAATCACCCGGATGATGCCATCCAGCGGGCGACCACGGCGCAGTTTGTGCAGGGCGGCGTATTTATCGTTATCAACGTCAGGGGTCAGGCTGCCGCCGTAAAGCAGTACGGTACGGTTGCCTTCCAGCCACAGGCTGGTTTGCAGGCCGGGGATAAGGTGTTCGATGGCGGGTTCATCACCGCTGACTAACAACAGACGGACTTTGCGGCGCCATAAGCGGCCATAACGGGTACTCATCGCGCGGCTAATTTCTCCTGTCAGCGTCTGCTGCTTTTGCTGTTGGAGACGAAGCCTGCGCTGTTGCTTATCTTTCGACGTTCGGTAGGCGATATTACGTAACCACAATTGCCAGCCGGAAAAAGCAAGCGCAGACAGGCTGAGCACCATGATCCATCCCATACCACAGACGAGCAGAATCGGCCGTATCTCACCCCATTCTGTCGACGCGTCAGTGGCGAAGATCCAGAAAATGCCGCCCCCCAGCACGATCGTAAGCGTTATCGCTGCTACAGCAATAAAAGTTGTATATGCAACGGAGATGCCTTCAGTTTGGTTGTTGTCCTTATCCATAAGGCTTGATAATTCCAAGTGCAAGAGTGTGTAAAGGGTCAGCGGCTATCCAGCCGCAGGGCTGCTTTTGCGTACGGGCGAAGATCGCCGCAAGCGAAATCGCCACCAGGGGCTCCATTTCGCCTGATTCACCCCAGTAACTGTCCTGCAGATGCTGAGTGACATTCCAGCCGCAGCTTGCCAGTTCAGGCTGCCCGGAAGGTGAAAAGAGCATGCAATACTCTGGAACCTGTTCAAGCTCGCTCTGAATTTGCGCCCGCTGGCAAACCTGCAAAATGGATTCGTTGCCGGTTGGCTCAAAAATCTCACCCCGGGGCAGCACAACAGGAGCTGTAGCGCCAACCAGCCACAGTACGGCAGTCTCGCTGGCCGGACGTACTGCCGTAGCGGAAGCCGTGAGCGACTGACAGCCAGCAACCAGTGCCTGTGTATCCGGGGCAGCATCGGCAAACATCTCCGCAAGCTCTGCCAGCGTTTCTTCACCGCGCCAGGGTTTTGGTTCCTCGGGTAGCACAACATCGGGGAAAGTCAGTTTCATTTGCCCGGTGAATGCGCGCCAGGCGATGTTACTTCCGGCCCAGTAGCATCTCGCAGGCGAGAGACGCGCACTGCTGTTAGGCTGTTTTATCCATTGCAGAACCAGCATTCTGGCAAGCTGTTGATCACGCTCGTCAGCATCCTCCGAAAACGTACGGGCAATGCGAAACGCAGCGAATCCTCTCTCGCTTCGCGCTTTTGGAGGCAGGGTTTCACGTCTGAAAACGCGTTCCCATTCAAGCTCATTGCTGCCTGCCGGGCCAATCAGAACGGTTTCCAGCAGACCAAACTGACGTCGATGTTGGATCCACCACTGCTGCTGAATGGCCTTTACCTCCTGCTGCCATAGCGTGGCGTTGTGCACCGAGCAACGGTAGTACCATAGCCGAAAAAGCCAAAGCGTCCCCACAACGCTAATACCGATCAACATTGCGATAATCACCGCCCCGCCGCTGACTTCTGTTTTGCGCAGCAGCACCGAACAGCCTCCCGCGATCGGCCCCATCAGCGAAGCCGCCGCTATCCAGCGTTTCGCGACTGGGGGGCGGGTAACCTTATAAGGTGGAAATGAGGGTACCGCTCTCATTGCTCGATTCTCACATCGGGGAAGGAGCTCACCAGCGTACAGCCACAGGCACATTTGTGACCATGCAGAGCAGCAGGCTGCCCATCCACCAGCATGAGCGAGCTACCCTCTGCAATGATTGTCATACCATGCTTATTGCAGATGGCCGGGTCAGCTTTCGTGGCGATGCCTTTGCCAAAAAAGGAATAGTGGCCGCCCAGCACCTGGCCGCCATACTCCCTCAGGGTGTCTCCCTGACGAATGATATTTTTCATAAGAACTCTCTTCCCTGAATCAGGAAATAAGCATGGAGCGGGCTTGTTTCGCCCAGGTAGAATTGATGATTGTTTTCGCGTATGCCAGACGCTGGTCTTCGATGGCTGCTGTTTGCTGAGCAACCACGACGCCAGGCGCAGAGGTAAAGGCTCTGAGTGTGTCTGCGTCTGCGTTCATTGGAACAGGTAGCCTGGTCAGGAGATCCAGCGCTTCAACTTCGAGCGATAACAGCCCACCGGTTGCGGCCAGGCCAGCCAGCTTCGCCGTCGTACCCTTCTGTTTAAAGCTGAATATCACGCCACCCACCAGCGTGGCCGCGCCGACGACGGTCCCGGCGATGGTTAACGGTGACAGAGGCTTACTGCATTTGTTGCCAAAATAGATCATACGGTAGCGAAAATAGCTGCCCCAGGGTTCCCGTCCACCTAAGGTGTAGTGCATAAACCACGCACGGGAATCATGAACCTGATCGTCGAACAGCGCCCGAACAAGTCCGCCTGGCAGCTCGGCATTGGTCGCCTCACCCGGCAGGGGAAACAGAACTTCAACCTTGTCCTCGCCCTCCTGCTTCATTTTCCGATACTCTTTCGGCTCATCGTCGGTGTTGAGCAAGAAAATGGCATTGTGTGGGATCACATCCATTACCAGCTGCTTAATGCTACCCACGCAGCGGAACTGCTGCCGATAATCTTCGCCAAACTCCTGCGCCGCCTCGCGAAGCTGGGTTTGCCCAAGATCGGGGTCAAAATCCTTCACACCTGGATCCAGCACCAGCTCGTTCATTTTATCCGCAGGCTGCAGCGCTGTTTTTTCTTTGCGCATGCTCTCTATTGCCCCTTGCTTCAGGTCTCTTTTGGCCTTAGAGGCCTCCAGTGCCCCGGAGGTGGCATCAGTATCCGTTGCGCGCAGATAGAATGGCATTTTCAATAGCGTCCCTTTGGCATAGCGATTGATGCGCCATGCGGTGATCCAGGCCATCTGGTGATCGCAGGCTGTCTCCAGGCTTACGGGGGCGCGTGGAGGATCATAGCTGGCGGCCAGCTCATCGGTAATGGGAGTAGTAGATGAAGGCTGGTTAAGGGTTAATTCGCGCCAGGCGTTGAAGCGTTGTTGTAGTTCATTTTTAACACCAAATTCCTGAACAAGATCTGGGGGCATTGCCCTCCATTTATCTTTTCTGAGCACCTCAGGCAATCTATCTTCTGGCACCTTTAAAGGAGAGCCGCTGAAAAAAGCCGATGAGAACAAATCATTAAGTGGAATCTGAGATAGTAAAAGTCGGTCATCAGATGCATTAGCTTTTCCCTGATCCCCTAGAGGATAACCCCCTCCAATATCTGAGTGCACCCCAGGATAAATAACCTCCACGCTGTTTGCCGGATATCGTCCATTGGCGCGGCAAATGGAATCGAGGGGAAAACAGAGGCGCTGCTCGTGGGAGGAGACCAGATGCGCGCAGCGCTTGATAAGCCCACCGTAGGTCTCCTCTTCGGGTAATTCCTGCGTATCGTCGGCCCACGACATATGCCCTTCCGCTACCGGAGCCATATGCGCGACGCCCACAGAGGCAACGGTATCCAGAAGGCCTAAAAACTCCACGCTCAGCGGGATTTTCAAATCACCAACCGCCAGGCACTGCTCTGGTTTCTGCTTTTCAGCCTTTGGTTTCGGCAGCAGTTCACTCAGCCAGTTGACAAAGGTACGTGCCGCCGCCGCGCCGCGGGAAAAACCATATACATAAAGTTTGATCCCCAGCAGTTTTGGCTGTTTCGAGCTGGGCAGCTGCAGCGCGGGCCTTAGCAGACTTTCCAGTTGTTTAAGCTGATGGGTGAACTCTTCATAGCGGTTATGGCTGCCGGTCAACCCCAGAGATGCCCATGAGGTCGCCATATTTTCCAGCGCAGCCCGGGTTTCTCCGTCGGACAATTTGCTGCTATCAGTATCCTGTGGCGACAGGGAGCGTTTAAGAGCATCAATAATACGCAACAGTCCCCAGTTAATGCGGTCTTCCCCTCTGTCTGCAAATGCCAGCCCTGGCATTGAGTAATCCAGATCGTTTATTTCCGGAAAAGGGGTACCCACGCCGGGTATGTAGTATTTAAAGTAGCTCCCCTTCAGGGAGGCATCGGTATCAAACAACCCTGCGGTCGTGCTTACTCCGCCGGCCGTGCCGTTACCAATGGTGGCGCGAAACAGGCGGGCAATGTTGGTCGGGTGTTTTGGGTTAGACAGATAGAAATCGTTGTAGAGGTTATTCCCGGTGCCATCAAAAAACAGGCTGATATGCAGAGTTTTACAGCAGGGCAACTCAACCACCCGGTCTGCCGCCTCGCACAGCTGGTTACGATATTTACTTTCCAGGCTTTGCTGCTGCTTACAGTTTTTATCCACCAGCGCCGCGTTTGAAGGAAGCCGCCCCTGGGCCGGAAACGGCGGTGGATACCAGACTAAATCCATGGTTACTTCGGACATACTTTCGGCTCCTTCATTTCGAGCGGCAGTTTGATCGGATAAGATGGGCTACCATAGGTAAAACAACTTGTGGTCACCTTCACATCATCGCAGGGTAAAAAATGAACCGTGATGCCGCAGGTCTTTTGACCGGTATAATCCGGCACAGAGATGGTCTTGCTATGTTGCCGGTTGTTGGCACTCATCTTCTTTTCCCAGGCTTTATATTTTTCATAATCAGCAAACCCAGGGAAACCCTCCGTCGACGCCTCCCCACTTTCCCAGTCAATTCGAACCATCATTCCTGGTGTCCAGACTGAAGGTACCCCGTAGCAGCACCCGCCTCCTCCGCCATCAAATGGGCCGATAGCATCAATCCCCGACTGCCCGTTGACGCTGAAATGGTTAATCGCCCATTTGGTATGGTTGATGGCCTCAATGGTTCCCGCTCCGCCGCTCTGCGTCTGTGCTTCCGCCTGCGGCTGGCTGCATCCTGCAAGTAACACCAAACCTAGTAATACGCCGTACAGCTGTCTCTTCAATCTGATCCCATCCCTGGTTACTTCGGGCATACTTTCGGCTCCTTCATTTCGAGTGGCAGTTTGATCGGATAGGACGGGCTACCATAGGTAAAGCAACTTGTCGTTACCTTCACCTCATCGCAGGGTAAGAAGTGAACCGTGATGCCGCAGGTCTTTTGCCCTGTATAGTCCGGAACAATCACCGTTTTGCTATGCTGTCGGTGCTGCGCTTTGATTTTATTTGCCCATTCCATAAATTTTTTTTCGTCTGCATACCCCGGGAAATCATCTGAACTTCCAAGCCCACTTTCCCATTCAATTCGAACCATCATTCCCGGTGTCCAGACTGAAGGCACGCCGTAACAGCATCCACCTCCGCCGCCATCAAACGGGCCGATAGCATCAATCCCCGATTGCCCGTTGACGCTGAAATGGTTAATCGCCCATTTAGTATGGTTGATGGCCTCAATGGTTCCCGCTCCGCCGCTCTGCGTCTGTGCTTCCGCATGCGGCTGGCTGCATCCGGCAAGTAACACCACGCCCAGTAATACGCCGAACCGGCATCTCTTAAATTTGCTCCCATCCCTGGTTACTTCGGACATACTTTCGGCTCCTTCATTTCGAGCGGCAGTTTGATCGGATAAGACGGGCTGCCATAGGTAAAGCAACTTGTGGTCACTTTCACCTCATCGCAGGGTAAGAAGTGAACGGTGATACCGCAGGTTTTCTGCCCGGTGTAGTCTGGTAGGACAGCTACTGCACTGTGTTGTTTTTTTTGCGCATCTATTTTGGTTATCCAAGCCTGGTATTTTTCTTCATCCGCAAACCCAGGAAAACCTTCTGAGGTACCTACGCCTGTTTCCCAGTCAATACGAACCATCATTCCTGGTGTCCAGACTGGAGGTACTCCGTAACAGCACCCTCCCCCTCCCCCATCAAAAGGCCCGATAATATCGATCCCGGACTGCCCGTTGACGCTGAAATGGTTAATCGCCCATTTGGTATGGTTGATGGCCTCAATGGTTCCCGCTCCGCCGCTTTGCGTCTGTGCTTCCGCCTGCGGCTGGCTGCATCCGGCAAGTAACGCTATGCCAAGTAATACGCCGAACCGGCATCCCTTCAATTTGATCCCATCCCTGGTTATTTCGGACATACTTTCGGCTCCTTCATTTCGAGCGGCAGTTTGATCGGGTAGTTTGCATTCGTCGGCGACCAGCAACTGGTGGTCACCTTGACTTCATCGCAGGGTAAAAAATGAACCGTGATACCGCAGGTCTCTTGTCCTGTGTAGTCCGGTAAGACAGCGACTGCACTGTGTTGTTTTTTTTGCGCATCTATTTTAGTTTTCCAAGCCTGGTATTTTTCTTCATCCGCAAACCCAGGAAAACCTGCTGACGATCCTTGCCCTGTTTCCCAGTCAATTTGCACCGTCATACCCGGTTTCCAGACTTGAGGTACTCCGTAACAGCACCCTCCCCCTCCCCCATCAAAAGGCCCGATAATATCGATCCCCGACTGGCCATTAACGCTGAAATGGTTAATCGCCCATTTGGTATGATTTATGGCTTTGATGGTCCCCGCTCCGCCGCTTTGCGTCTGTGCTTCCGCCTGCGGCTGGCTGCATCCGGCAAGTAACGTTATGCCCAGTAATACGCCGAACCGGCATCCCTTCGATTTGCTCCCATCCCTGGTTACTTCGGACATACTTTCGGCTCCTTCATTTCGAGCGGCAGTTTGAACGGGTAATTTGCATTTGTCGGCGACCAGCAGCTTGTGGTCACCTTCACTTCATCGCAGGGCAAAAAATGAACCGTAATACCGCAGGTCTCTTGCCCTGTATAGTCCGGAACAATCACCGTTTTGCTATGCTCACGATTCTGTGCTGTCATTTTTTTCTCCCAAGCCAGATACTTGGCGTCATCGCCAAAACCCGGGAATCCATCAGTGTCCCCACGCCCTGTCTGCCAGTTAATCTGAACTGTCATCCCCGGGTTCCAAATCGATGGCACACCGTAACAACATCCACCGCCACCGCCATCAAAAGGCCCGATAATATCGATCCCCGACTGCCCATTTACGCTGAAATGGTTAATCGCCCATTTGGTATGATTGATGGCTTTAATGGTTCCCGCTCCGCCGCTCTGCGTCTGTGCTTCTGCCTGCGGCTGGCTGCATCCGGCAAGTAACACCATGCCCGGTAATACGCCGTACCATTGCCTGTTCACATTCTTTTTCCTCAGTTAACTCGTTATCTAATTACTGGCGATGCAAATAGCATCGACGGGTAACGTCACGGTATCGACAACAGCGGAAAAAGGAACGTCAAGCCAGGGATACAAGAACCACATCCCCAGCTCTGTCATTTTTTGTGTACCTTGATAATATTCGCGGTAACACCCTTTCGAGTGCTCAGCAATAGAGCCGCAGCCGCTCAACTGAAATACCGCAGTTAACACGATGACTTTTTTCATCCTTGAACCTCATTATATTTTTTGCATTCACTGAGACCCGCCAGTACCCAGGCATCACGATCTTCCTCAAAAAGAATCTTTTTCTTTGTTGCCTCCAGCATGGCGTTAAAACAGGCAGAAAAGAGTTCTTCTTTCGTCGGGTAAATATTTTCGGGTAAGTGTTGGGCTTTTAAAAAAAGAATGGCATCTGAAAGACACATCATTGCTTCAAATTGCGCATCGCTGAACGTAATTTGCTGGGCAATCTCATCGGCATAAGCCGCCCCCTTGCCTGCAAGGATGGCGGGGTTATCATCACGATCGATCCAGCTCCAGAACAGAGCAGGCCTTAGCAGTTGAGCACCCGCTTTTGCAGTTAAAATACCGTTAAAGAGCCAGGGGAAAATACGCGTATCCCAGAATCGAAATACACCAGCCAGCCCTTCATGGCTGGCATCGACACATTGCCTGAGCCATTTTGCGAGTGCTGAAAAAGGCCACGGCGATACAATCAACAACAGCGGAGCCGTATGCACGACCTCTCTGGCAAGCTCACTCAACCACTGAACCTGCTGCGGTTCATCAAGATCGATTCGAATAAGCAACGGTGCATCTTCACGATAAATATCTTCCGGAATCCCTTCATACAGAGAACACCAGGCTAGCGAAGAAGAAAATCCAGACAGTGCGGGAATAACAGAAAATTCCATCCCACACTGATCAATTATAATATCGATATAATGATGATTAATTTTCCGGCAGGTCTGCTCTATTTCACTCAGCCAGTTGCGTATATGCTCCATTAATTAACCCTCCCTCTTCACAAAGCCCCGAGCCTGTTCCTGCGCTCTTTTCAGACACTCCTTACACACAGAGGACGGCAGCTCCGGCAGCGGAAAATCCTCGCTGGCCGGCCCCTGCACAGAATGCTGGCCCTTCAGGCTCAGTAATCCCGGACCGTGGATCTCAATCTTCCCCTGCGGCGTCAGGCGGATATACGCCCCGCCGCAGCCAAGGGTGATACCATTTTTGGCGGTGAGCTGAATATGGCCCTGGGTGGACTGCACCATGACATCCTTCAGCGAGGTCAGTGACAGAGTGTCTGCATGTGACTCCATTGCCAGCGGACCGTTGCCGGACACCA
>NZ_JBOGBT010000038.1:0-2470 GCF_051656365.1 Silvania sp.
GGACGAGTTAATGACGCTGGTTAACAAGTTCATTGAAGAAAAAACAATCTGCTAATCCACGAGATGCGGCCCAAATTACTGCTTAGGAGAAGATCATGGGTTTGTTCGATAAACTGAAATCTCTGGTTTCTGATGATAAAAAAGACTCCGGAACTATTGAGATTATTGCTCCGCTTTCTGGCGAGATCGTCAACATTGAAGACGTGCCAGATGTAGTGTTTGCTGAGAAAATCGTTGGTGATGGCATTGCTATCAAACCAACCGGTAACAAAATGGTTGCACCGGTTGACGGCACAATTGGTAAAATTTTTGAAACCAACCATGCATTCTCTATCGAATCCGATAGCGGTATTGAGCTGTTCGTTCACTTCGGTATCGACACTGTCGAGCTGAAAGGCGAAGGCTTCAAGCGTATCGCTGAAGAAGGCCAGCGTGTGAAAGTTGGCGACCCGGTCATTGAATTCGATCTGCCACTGCTGGAAGAGAAAGCCAAGTCTACCCTGACGCCGGTTGTTATCTCCAACATGGACGAAATCAAAGAGCTGATCAAACTGTCTGGCAGCGTCACTGTGGGTGAAACCCCGGTTATTCGCATCAAGAAGTAATTCTTGCCGCACAGAAAAATGGCGCCTTCGGGCGCCATTTTTGTTTGTCAGGCCGGTAGCACCAGCTCGTCGTAACCCTTTTCCTGGGTGTACTTCATCACCTGCGTTACCCGATCCCCCGCGCGCGCTATCGCCGCCGCTACGTTTTCGCCCTGCACCAGCGCGCTCGCCAGCTCGGAACAGAACAGATCGCCCGTGCCTTTCAGGTCGGTCTTAATGCGTGGATGCGCGCTTACCGTCACGTTGTCATGGGACACCAGCACCACATGGATGCTGTCAGCGTCGCCTTCAACTGGCGCGCTGGTGATAGCGACCCACTGCAGCGTCTGCGAAAGCAGCCCTTTCGCGGCCGCCACTGCGCTGGCGATGTCACGGCACGGCTTACCGCTTAACACTTCCAGCTCAAACACATTCGGGGTAATTCCCTGCGCCAGCGGCAGCAGGTGCTGACAATAGGCGTCGGGGATTTCCGGCTTCACGTATATGCCGCTGTCGGTGTCACCGATAACCGGATCGACCAGCACCAGCAGTTCCGGATGCCGTTGCTTGATGGCCTTCAGCCACTGGGCAAGGATGGCAATCTGGCTGGCGCTGCCCATGTACCCGGTAGTGACTGCTTTCAGCTGGCGCAAAACGTCGCGCTCTTCAAGCGCCTTCAGGTAGCCGCTGAACCACTCGTCGGGGATCACTCCGCCATAGAAGGTGTCATAGTGCGGGGTATTACTGAACAGTACCGTCGGTACCGCCGTCACGTTCAGGTGATGCTGACGAATATTAGGCACCGCGATGCTGTTGCCCACGCTGCCGTAAACCACCTGCGATTGCACTGCCACAATGTCGGTCTGCTGCGCCCGGGTTTTGTCCCGGAATAAGATCATGTCCATCGTGTTTAAATCCCTGCGCCCTGCGCATAGCTCTCTTCACCAAACACGCCGGTAGAGAGATAGCGATCGCCGCGATCGCAAACGATCGCCACTATCACTGCCCCCGGTGATGTCGCGGCAAGCCGCAGCGCACCGGCTACCGCACCGCCGGAGCTGACGCCGCAAAAAATACCTTCCCGCACCGCCAGCTCACGCATGGTATTTTCCGCCTCGCGCTGATGAATATCCAGTACCTGGTCAACCAATGACGCATTGAAAATTCCCGGCATATACTCCGCAGGCCAGCGGCGAATACCCGGGATGCTGCTGCCCTCTTCCGGCTGCAGGCCGACGATGCTCACCGCTTTGTCCTGCTCGCGCAGAAAACGGGAGACCCCGGTAATGGTGCCGGTTGTCCCCATACTGGAGACAAAATGGGTGATCCTTCCTGCGGTCTGCTGCCAGATTTCCGGGCCGGTGGTGGTGTAATGGGCGAGCGGGTTATCGGGGTTGTTAAACTGATCCAGCAGTTTGCCTTCACCTCGGTTGGCCATCTCCAGCCCCAGGTCGCGGGCCCCTTCCATACCCAGCTCTTTACTCACCAGAATTAACTCTGCACCGTAGGCCAGCATCGCGGCACGGCGCTCCTGGCTCATGTTGTCCGGCATCAGCAACTTCATGCGATAGCCTTTCAGCGCGGCGATCATTGCCAGCGCGATACCGGTGTTGCCGCTGGTGGCTTCGATCAGCACGTCGCCGGGCTGGATTTCGCCGCGTTTTTCCGCCTGTACAATCATCGACAGTGCGGCGCGGTCTTTGACCGATCCCGCCGGATTATTGCCTTCCAGTTTGACCCAGATTTCGCTGCCGTTGTCCGGCCCGATGCGTTGTAATTTGATGAGCGGGGTATTACCGATGGTTTGTTCGAGTGTGTTCACGATCGCTGTCCAATAAAAAACCCGGTGGCGCTATGCTTACCGGGCCTACATCCGTGCTTTGGTA